>JAGGYK010000206.1 GCA_021162585.1 Deltaproteobacteria bacterium | reverse complement strand
GAGAAAAACAATCGGAGTGTTAATCATGGCAATGTTGATCTTTGTAGGGTGTTCAAAGGATCAAGAAGGTGAGGGTCTTTCTTTTTTTAAAGATAGCAGCAAGGCATCTGTTACTCAGGAAGTAGATGGGAAGATACTAGCCAAGGTAGGGGATGAAGTGATCCTTGATAAGGATATAGAGATGCTGCTCTCAAAGATCCCACAGCAGTACCGTAAGAAATATGATTCCCCCGGTGCAAAGAAGGAGATTGTAGAGAAGCTGGTGGATGTAAAGGTATTAGCTTGGGAGGCAAGGAGGCGTGGAATAGACAAAAGGCCTGATGTGAATCTCAGGATCACCTACTTTATTGATCAAATGTTAGCCAAAGAGCTTGAAGAAGATGTGACTAACAATATTGAGGTTACTGATAAAGAGATAGCTAGGTATTATGATGAACATAAGGATAAATTTACTACCCAGCCAAGGGTGAAGGCCAGACATATACTGGTAAAAACAAAAAATGAAGCAGAAGATGTGTTGAAGAGGATAAAAAGTGGTGAAGATTTTGCTGCATTGGCAAAGAAAATATCTAAATGTCCTTCAGCCAAAAAAGGTGGCGATCTTGGGTGGATTTCCAAGGGAAGGATGTATCCTGCTTTTGAAAAGGCAGCTTTTGCACTTAATCCAGGTGATATCAGTGGCGTAGTTAAGACATCATCAGGCTATCATATAATAAAGATAGAGAATAAGCGTCCTGCCAAGACAAAGGACCTAGATAAAGTCAAGGGATCTATTGAAAGGAGATTGATTAAAGATAAACGTGAAAAGATATTGAAAGAGCTTAACTCGGAGATAGAAAAGAAGGTGAATGTAAAAATAAATGAGGATTACTTTAAGTCTCTCAAGGCAAGTGAAGAAAAAGATAAAAAGGAGTAAAAAGACTTAAATTGGCTGTATACACCTGGATTGGCTATTCTGACAAAGGCAAAGAGACCAGGGGTATGATTGATGCAGACTCTCCCAGGGAGGCAAAGTTAAAGCTTCGTGCTCAGGGTATATTTGTCAGCAGTATCTCAGAGGAGCTTCCCTCTGAAGAGGGATTTACCCTAAAGGGCGTATCTTTAAAGGACATTGTTGTAAGAGTAAAGACAGAGGATATAGCTGTCATGACGCGACAACTCTCCACCCTGGTTGGTGCATCCATACCACTTGTAGATGCCCTAAGTGCATTATATGAACAAATAGATCACCCATTACTGAAGAAGGTCATAGCCCAGATAAGAGAGGCTGTAAATGAAGGTTTATCCCTGGCAGATGCCCTGTCTCAGCACAAGAGGATATTCCCTGACCTGTATATAAATATGGTACGTTCTGGAGAGGCAAGTGGAGCATTAGATGTGGTTTTGCTTAGACTTGCGGAATTTTTAGAAGGTTGGCATCGTCTTAGATCTAAGATAAGTGCTGCCTTTGTTTATCCGATACTTCTTTTTGTAGTATGTATAACGGTGCTAACCTATCTCCTTACTGCAGTAGTACCTAAGGTGGTGGACATGTTTGAAACCATGAATCAGGTGTTGCCTTTACCTACCCGCATACTTATTGGTGTAAGTGATATACTTGGTAAAACCTGGTATTTGATAGGAATAGCAATTATAGTAGGGATCTATTTACTAATGAGATGGAAGGCCACCGAGAAGGGTGCCTTGAGATATGATAAGTGGCGGATGAGTATGCCTATCTTTGGTTCGATATACCGGAAGATAGGTATAGCCAGGTTTGCCAGGACATTGGGGACACTATTGGCATCAGGGGTGCCTATATTAGAGGCAATGAGCATAGTAAAGACTGTGGTGCAAAACAGGGTCATGGAGGCAGCCATCACAGATGCTATTTCTGAGATTATGGATGGCTCTAGTGTAGCTGTGCCATTAAAGAAATCAGGCGTCTTTCCTCCTATTATTATACATATGATCGCTGTGGGTGAAAAAAGTGGTAGACTAGAGGATATGCTTTTGAAGGCCGCAGATGCCTATGAGGATGATGTGGAGACTACGATTGCTGCTCTTACGTCTGTATTAGAACCTGTAATGATACTTATTATGGGGGTTACTGTGGGCTTTGTGGTTATGGCTATACTTTTCCCCATGTTGGAGATGAGTCAGATCATAAGATAGGGAGGTTATTTTATGGGTAGCAAAGGTTTTACACTTATAGAACTATTAGTGGTTATCGTTATTTTAGGTATACTTGCCACGTATGTAGGCACAAGGATTATGGGCAGACCAGAAGAGGCTAGACAAACACAAGCACGGATACAGATTCAAGCATTGGAGAGCGCACTAAAGATGTACAGGTTAGACAGTGGGGAGTATCCTTCTACCGAGCAGGGATTAAAGGCCCTGGTGGAGGAGCCTACTGTAGGGAATATCCCTACTCATTGGAGGGAAGGTGGATATCTGGAGAAATCAACGGTACCCAGGGATCCTTGGGGTAGGGAATATGTATACCTGTGCCCAGGCATACACAACGCAGACAGCTTTGATCTGTTTTCATATGGAGCTGATGGTAGGCAAGGCGGCCAAGGTAAAGATATGGATATAGGTAATTGGGAAGTTGACACACAAGTACAAGAATAGCAATTTACCGGGGTTTACCCTTCTTGAGCTGATGATCGTAATAGTAATTATCGGGATTACCTTGGGATATGTAGGGCCACGTATCAGTGAAGCCCTGTTTGCCTCGAGCATGGATGAGGGGGCCAGGGATATATCCACTATGATTCGCTATGGAAGATCTTTGGCCATAAAAGAACATAGATACTATTTTATAAGGTTTGGTATATCTGACTCAGAGATAGGTGTATACCCCAGACCTGAATCGTCAGGGGAGATCCCTGAGATGATAAAGGAAAGGGATCTGCCAAAGGGTATTGTATTAAGAGGTGTTAAAACTGTTTATCAGCCTAAGAAGGAACAAGGAGAGATGGATCTTACGGTAACACCTGAAGGAATTATAGAACAGGGGGTAATCTATCTTGGAGACTCATATGGAAACATTTACACCTTGATAATAAAACCCTTTTCAGGGCTTCTAAAGGTCTATGACCATTATGTGGATATAGCATATGGGTAGGAAAGGATTCACCCTGTTAGAGGTCTTGATAGCGATTACGATCTTGAGCATCACCTTTGTCTGGCTGCTAAAGGCGGAAAACCAGGGTATTGACATGGCTTTAAGATCCAAGTTCATCACTACATCAACCCTACTTGCTGGGCAACGTATAGCCCAGCTTACAGCAGGCACACAACCTATAATACCAGGTGAGGATAAAGGTGATTTTGGCGATGACTTTGAAGGGTATACCTATAATGAAGTTACAGAACAAACTCCCATAGCAGGGTATTTGAAGTATACCATAACTGTACTCTGGAAAGATGGTAAGAACGGGTTTGAGACAGAATTTATCACATTTCTCTCGGCCAGTTAAGGGGTTTACCCTGTTAAATAATAAAGAATCTTACAGAATTGGAGGTAGAATAAGATTGGGTGGTGATATTGATTTAAAGTCGCCATCACTCAACAGATATCTAACAGGGTTTACCCTTATGGAGATATTGCTGGCTATAGCTATTACTGCAGTAGTTATAACCATAGTAAATACTACATTTTTCAGGAGCCATGCAGCGATTGAATCTGTAAATGCCGAGAGGGCAGTTTATCAGGTAGCACGTATTGCCATGAATCGAATGATAAAGGATATAAGCTGTGCATATATTCCTTCTGTGGAAATCCATGAGGATAGGATCAGTATGTATGGCTTTGTTGGTGAAAATGATGAATACGATGGGATAGATAATGATAGCATCTCGCTCACCTCTGCTGCAAATATAGGCCTTGGCTCTGTATTTGGGGGGATGTGTGAGATAGGCTACTACCTGAAGGAGATGGAGGACAAAGATGGGCTATTTTACTTGATGAGGCGTGAAGACTGCAGACCTGATAATGATATTACCGATGGTGGTAATATCATGGAAGTAGCAGAGGGACTTACTGGCCTGAATATAGTATATATAGATAGCCGATCTAAGGAGTGGGACCGTTGGGATCTTTATGAGAAATTGTACTTGCCCAAGCAGGTAAAGATTACACTTACATTTAGTTGCGCTGATGAAGAACTGTCCTTTACAGGTGTTGCATCTTTACCCTTGGGGGGAAGGAAAATAGAGGTAAAGAAAGGCTGAAGGTAAGAGGTAAAAGACTAAAGACAAAAGACGAAGGATTAAAGGCTTTAGCTTTATGATGATAAATATTATCAAGGATTCTAAAGGAGTTGTCTTAGTCCTGGTGCTTAGTATCGTGGCGCTATTTACTGTGATGGTATTAGAGTTTAGCTCTGATCAGACGACAGATATAGAGATGGCATATAACTTCAGAGACACTACCCAGGCACATTACCTGACAAAAGCCGGCGTTGAAGCAGCCAAGGTTTTATTGAAAGAAGATGATCCCACATATGATGCTGAAGATGATGATTGGGCAAATTTTTCTGAGTATGCGGCTGCATCGGCTGTTTTTCTTGATGGTCCTAGTTTTTCTGGGAACATTACAGATGAGTGTTCAAAGATAGATCTCAATAGTCTGGTGACAAAAGACGGACAAAGGGATGAGTTTAGGATTGCGCAGCTAAAGAGGCTTTTTCATATCCTGGAGATAGATATAAGTGAGGATGAATTGAGTGATCTGATAGATGCCATAGTAGACTGGGTTGACCCTGATACCAATCCTACTGGATTTGGTGGCGCTGAGGATGACTACTATCAGAGCTTAGACGTGCCATATGAATGTAAGGATGGGCCAATGGATACACCAGAAGAGATCTTGTTGGTGAAGGGAATGAAGTCTGCGTATTTTTATGGTACAGCGGAATATACAGGTATAAAAGATTATGTGACGGTCGGGACAGGAGGAAAGATCAATATAAATACAGCTTCAAGAGAGGTCTTGATGAGTCTATCTGATGATATAGATGAAGATCTTGTTGAGATGATTATAGATAATAGGCCATTTAAAACCCCGGAGGAGTTGGGAAAATTTATCACTGGTATACCTATTGACTTATCTGAGTATGATCAAGGAGAGGGGGCACTAATGCTTGAGAATATTATAACTATTATTAGCACCCGTTTTCTGGTAGATGTGAAAGGTGTTATGCCCTCTGGGGCCAGATTGAACCTTAAGGCTGTGTTAGAGCGTAAGGGGGGCAAGGTTCAAATAATGTATTATAGAATTTATTAAGGTATAGGATATGGCAAGGCAGACAGTAGGCATATACTGGGATGATATATTCATACATTTGTGTGTAGTAGCCTCATCTATCACAGAGTTTACAATAGAGAGGCTCATAAAGTACAGGCGTGAGCATAACGAGGATGGCACCCCAAAGAGATCAGTATCTGAAGATATTAAACATCTAATGGACGAGGTAGGCCTGGATGCAGATACGTGCGTGGTGAGTCTATCAGAGAAGGATGTAATGTACAGGTCTGTTAGTAGGCCATTTAGCGATAGAAAAAAGGTTTCTGCAACTATTGGCCCGGAGATAGAAACATTGCTGCCTGCAGGAGAGGGCGAGGTTATATTTGATTTTGTAGTTGCAGGTAGAGATGATACGGGTCAGACTATCTTAAATGTTATTGCTACACATGCTCCCCCTGTACAGATGCTTATCACTGAATTGAATAATGCTGGTCTGGATCCTGAGCTGATCGATTGCCCTCCTGCTGCTATGATAGCAGGGGCGAGAAACCTGTTTGAGCTTACCTCTGATAAAAAGTATGTGGTATTGCATATAGGAAAGAGTGATTCATCTATTGTAGTACTCCAGGGGGATAATGTAAGGCTTATAGATGGTTTTCCTGTTGGGTTTGATACGATAACCCGAGAGATCTCAAGGGATAGGGTGGAGAATGCCTTTGCCAGCGGAGAGGGCATTGAGGGTGGCGCTGCTACTATGGAGCTGGTAAAGGAGATAGGCCTTGCGCTATACCGTTTAGATCGGGAGTTGCAGGGATATGCATTGATCTTGACTGGTTATGCAAGGTTTGTTGAAGACCTCCCAAAATATTTTGAGGATACTTTTGCGATTGGTGTGGAGCTCCCCACCACGACTGATATAGTATTTAATGGATCCACTGAAGACATGCTGGATTCTTTTATGGCTGTATCATTGGCCTTTAGAGGGGTAGATAGTAGAGATTCAACAGACTTTCGTCAGGGGGATCTTGCATTTACTAAAAAGATGGAGGAGATCAAAGGTTATATTGGACTCTGGACAAAGATGTTTCTAGCCTTGTTTCTAATATGGATTGGAGGTCTTGCCTTGGATGTGCATCTTAAAGGAGTGATTAACGATAATCTCGAGGCTCAGATACGTAAAGAATTTGAAACTGTTATGCCTAAAGGTATACCAATAGTTGACCCAGTAAAGCAGATGGAACAATACATTAGGCAAAGATCGAAAGATATAGGGATGGGTGACACACAGGGCAAAGATACCCCTTTAAATATTATACGTGCAATAAGCGTTAATATCCCTAGGGATATTAAAGTGGTTGTAGATTCCATTACTATAGATACCAATGGTGTAATCCTCTCAGGAAAGGTAGACTCTTATAATAATGTAGACAAGATAAAGGCAGCACTATCCAAGATTGAATATATCTCTGAGGTGAAGATTGTATCAGCAAATGTGGATAAGGCCGATCAGAGCGTAAGGTTTAAACTTATATGTAAAAAAGGATAGTAGCATATGAAGCTTGCCAGAAGAGAAAGACTGTTTTTAATCTCAGGCGGGGTTTTTATTGGAGTGTTTATACTCGTCATCGGAGTTATAATGCCCCTTATAAAAAGCAGGGCAGATCTAGGAATAGCCATAAGCCAAAAGGATATTCAACTAAGACAGGTCTATAACCTGGCAGAAAAGATAAGATCTTTGCAAAAGGTGGCTGGGGGGGATATACATAATAAACATAAGGATTTTACCCTTTTTGGTTTCTTCGACCAACTTGCATTAGAGACAGGGATCAAAAAACATATAGAATATATGAAGCCTCTTGACTCCTCTGATGCCTCTATTCATGAATTAATAGAATTAAAGATAAAAGGAATAGGCCTGGATGATCTTATCCATTTATTATATCGTATAGATTCCTCTCCATATCCTGTTAGGATAAGGAGATTGAATCTAAGACGTGTAAGTATAGACAAGGCCCTTGATATTACATTCCAGGTGGCATTGTATGGGTAATAATCAAGAAGGATACTCAATCTGGATAAAGTCTGGTTTTGTAATTTATGCTATCTTATGCCTTTGTATATTTACCTATCTTAGATTCCCCTATGATGTGATAAGCTCTAGAATAGAGACCTCCCTTAGTGAATATTTAGGTATGGATATCTCTGTAGATAGCATCAGGACTGCACTTCCCATTGGATTTTCTTTTAAGAGTGTGGAAGTAAACAAGAATCTAATGTTTAATGAAATTACTCTAAGACCTGGCTTATTAAGCCTGATTAGAGGAAAATTAAATCTAGATGTGAAAGCTTTATTAGGACAAGGGAGAATAGATGGCTTTTTTAAGACACCTATTAACAGTTTTGGTGAGCCAGTAACCATTGGTGGTAAGATAGATAATATGGATATCTCTCCGCTTATTAAGACCTTTTGGGGTTTAGATAATATTAATGGTCATGTTACAGGCACTCTGGAATTTGAAGGCTTGCCAAGACGTTTATATAAGAGTGATGGCCAGGTCTGCCTTATATTTAAGGATGGGACATTCCCTGTCTTTATACCAATGCTTCCTCTTGATGCGATCTCATTTAATACACTTGATATAGATGCCCACATGAAAAAGGGCCTTCTAATTGTAGATAAAGCAAGTATAGAAGGGTCTAATTTATCAGGCACCCTAAAGGGCAGGGTAAGGCTTAACAAACAGATAACTTATTCAAGATTAAATCTAACAGGGGAGATGAAATTGCCTGACAGTATTATAAATATATTACCTGAAGATAGCCAACTTAAGAAGGGAAGGATCAAATTTACGTTGGGTGGCAGGCTAAATCTTCCAAAATTTAGGTTGATTACGAGATAAAGGGCTTAAATATATAAGCATTCAGCCATCAGCTTTCAGCAGTAATACCAAGTTGCGTCCAGTCAAGTACTTTGTAGAATTATCCTTCCTGAGGTGGAAACGCTAATAGCTGTAGTAAATATTACCCTTGTATTTAGATCACTTGATGGATTAATATGGCAAAGATTAAAGAGATAAAAAATGGTTACCGACAGATAAGTTATTGGGTGATGCTTATGGCAAGAGATAAGTACGATCTGGATATGCTTAAAAACAAATTTCCCAAGGCTATAAGGCTTTCCTGGGAGGATGTGGAGGCCCTTGTATGGGACATCTTCATGTCGCTTGTCTCTGCCCCCTATGATCCTGATGTGATCATTGGTGTTGCACGGGGGGGTCTTGCCCCTGCAAGGATTCTTGTGGATTATTTGCAGAAGAAGTATATCTGTACCATACAAATGGGACACTGGGATAATAAAAAAATGTTAACAGAAAGGCCGGTCTTGATATATCCATTGCCGGATATCGATCTTAAGGATAAACGAGTGCTCGTGGTTGATGATATTTGTGATGAGGGCGATACCATGGTAGAGGTAGAAAAATATCTTGCTGATAAGGTAGGGGATATAAAGATCGCTGTCTTGGTTAGGAAGTCTGATAGCCAGTTTATACCTAATTACTGTCCTAAGGTAATGGATGAATGGCGTTGGGTTTTTTTCCCATGGTCTAAACATGAAGACCTGGTGGCATTTGTGGAAAAGGTCTTACAACTTACGGGTGGGGTCACTATTGAGGAGATTATCCGGATCCTGGAGTATTCCATGGGTGTTGAATTCGCAACCCCGGAGATAAAAAGGGCCCTATTTGATATGAAGTTATCTGGGGAGATTGTTGAGGATGCAAATAAGGGATGGACATTGATATAGCTCAAAAGATTATATCGCCTTATATTATAGTATTTGAAGGATCAAAGAGTAATTGTATAAGCAAAGATTTAGTCTCTAAGTTAGGTCTTAATGAGATAGACATAAAGGATTTTATAAACAAAAATTCCTCCGATTTTCTCTCAGTTTTGGATGGTGGCCTCGGAAAGGTATCCCTGCCGACTAAAGATGGCAATCTTTTGGCGTTTCAATCAATAACTACAGAGTTTAATGAAACAAAGCTAGTAGTTTTATCAGACACTGGTGGATTTAATGAGTTTGCTTCTGATATCGGTGTTGATATGCTTAGTTCAATTGTAGAAGGTAGCAGTAATGGCTGTGTTATTATGGATAAAGGTACCATTATCTATACAAACCCTCGATTTAATAAAATTGTAGGGTATAACCCTGATGAAATACTGGGCAAGCCCTTTTTAATGTTTGTAGCAACTGGTAGCAGGGCTGATTTTATTTCTGCATGCACAGTGGATGCTAAAGGAGGGGATGATAGGCCTTTTTCATGGGATGTTATACTAAGTACAAAGTCAGGTCGGCGTATATATGTGAACATGTTTGGGGGGTGGTATAAAGGGCATCTCTTATGGGCTGTGATAACAGATATAACGGATAGGAAGAAACTTCAAGGTAGTCTAAGAAATGTCGAGGATAAATTTAGTGAGCTCTTTGATAGATCTCCTGCTGGGATTTTATATTTGACTCCAAGAGGTTATATAAGAGATTGTAATAGATTTGTATGTAATCTTATTGGTTATAATAAGGAAGAGATAAAGGGTGCATTGTTCACCAAGTTTATCTCTTCCTCTGAAGAAGCCCCTCTCAGGGATGATTTTGGGAGGCTCTATACCGAGAGTACAGAGATTAGAGGTAAGCAATGTGAGCTGATAACCAACCAAGGTAAACACATTATTATAGAATATAATGCCCAGATTATAACTCGTAAGGGTCATAAGATAGGGGCCCTTATGATGTTTACTGATATTACAGAAAAAAAGGCCTTAGAGAATGAATTGTTGGCTAAGAATGCAGAAATGGAAAAGACCTTGTGGGAGATGACAGAGATGAAGGATGCCCTGGAGGCCAGAGCAGAGGAGCTAACCTCAGCTACAGAGCAGTTAAGAGAACTTAATAAAAAACTTAGTCTGCTTTCCATAACAGATGGTCTTACAGAACTCTATAATCATAGATACTTTCAGGAGCGTTTGGATGAAGAGGTAAGTAGGGTTCAGAGGTATAAGGAAGACTGTGTATCTTTATTGATGCTGGATATAGATGATTTTAAAAAGGTCAATGATTGTTGGGGGCATCAAAATGGTGATATGGTCTTAAAAAGATTGGCACGTATATTAGTGGATAATGTGAGGAACATAGATATTGTGGCTAGATATGGAGGGGAGGAGTTTGCAATTATTTTACCAAAGACAGATATAGAAGATGCCTATTTAGTGGGCAGAAGGATATGTGAGGAGATAGCCTCCACCTCTTTTATTATAAAAGATACAGATACTGCAGTAAATTTAACAGTAAGCATTGGTGTAGCTACACTTAAAGATGATAAAAACGATAAGGCAGACCTTATTAAGATGGCTGATGATGCCTTGTACAAGGCCAAGGCTAAAGGTAAAAATTGTATAGAGATATGGAGAAGGGACTGACCGTATCGTTCGATCTTGATGGGACACTCACAAAGCATACATTTGTGGATGGTGTTTGGAACGAAGGTATTCCTTATATAGTGGCAAAAAAGCGAGGGATCTCATTTGAAGATGCCAGAAGTTTATGTATGGAGGCATATAAGGCAGAAGGGGAATCTTCAATAAGATGGTATCAACTTGGATACTGGATGAATTTCTTTGACATACAGGATATAGATGTTAATAAATTGGTCTTAAGATTCACAGATAGGATATGCGTGTTTGATGATGCAATACCTGTGCTTGAAAGATTAAAAAGAGATAATTGTACATTGATCATATTTTCTAATGCTACAAGGCCTTTTCTTGATAAAGAGGTAAGCGTCTCTAAGATAGCTCCATATTTTGATAAAATAATATCCCTCCCAGACGATTGGGGGATGTTAAAGGCTCAAACTCAAGCCTTTGTCAGACTTAGATCTATAGTAGATGGCGAATTTATCCATGCAGGGGACCATATATACTATGACTATGAAGTTCCTAGGAGTGTTGGTATAGATGCATTCCATATCTGGCGCGGTTCAGGGCCTAAGAGGAATGATTCTTTGACTAGTTTGGAGGCTTTTACAGATAGGGTCTTATGTGGATAACAAGTTACGTGATTTTATAGTTGTATTACTAGCGAATTTCTTCTTTTTTCTCAATTTTAGCCAGCTGATTCTTCTCCCAAAATTTATTGTGCATATGGGACAAGACCCAGTAGAGATTGGTTTGGTTATGGGGATATTTAATCTCGCGGTAATCGTGGCTTTACCCATAGTAGGTGTAATATCTGGGAAGATCTGCAGAAAATACCTATTTATTGCAGGTGCTTTTGTTATGGGTATAACTACGTTTGCATTTGTATACATAGATAATATGGGACTATCTGTCTATTTATTGCGGATACTACAGGGGGTAAGTTTTTCTTTTGCATTTGGTGTCTCCGGGGTCATGGTCTTTGATGTCGTAAAAGGTCCTGATCGTAATAGGTTTTTAGGTATCCTTACTGTATCTAACATTACCACACATGCGATAGGGCCTGCTATAGGTGAGTATGCTATAGCATCATTTGGTTTTGATGCCTATTTTGTTAGTGCGTCTTTTTTTGGCATATTATCTACCTTAATAGGTGTTTTTCTCCCAAGGGTGAGGACTCAGAGACCTCATCATAGGATATTATTTAGACCAATGTTTCCATTTGTGGTAGCATCTGTGATTTTAGGTGGAGTTTTTGGCGCTACAGTAATATTCTTGCCACCATACCTTATGGATAAAGGCATCTTGAATTCTACCCCGTTTTTTATTTCCTTTGTTTGTGGGGCTCTTATGGTTTGGGCCTTCTTGTATAAGGTTTTTGGGCGGATAGAGAGCGCTACGACCTGGTTAATAACTATTGTTATGATGATACTACTACCCCTTGTGGCATATTCCATAAAGACCCTTGTATCTTTGATACCACTTTCATTACTTTTTGGAATAGGATATGGATATATCTATCCTACACTAAATGCGGCAACTATGGAAGCATATCCTTCTATGAAAGGCATGGCAAATGCTATGTTTGTATGGTCTTTTAACATGGGCATGGCCTTTGTGTCATTGGCATTTGGTGGTATAAGCACCATATATGGATATGGCCCTGCCTTTATTATGTTAGGGATCATAGGAATATTCATGGTGGTCTTGATTAGATATTTTAATAGGCGAATCAAATAGGGCTCATGCATTAACACCGATTTTCATTCAGATAATCATGGTGCTTCTATGAGGCTGTACCTTGCATGTATCGTATTTTTACTCCTATCCATGAAAGTTGGTTAGTCTGGTGCATCCATGGCACCTTAAAAAGTATCGGCAAATGGGTCTTTTTCTTAAGGTTAACCGTAATCTCTTTTCCTTTAATTTTTATTCGCGCGCCGGTTTCAAGGAACTTCCGATTGATTGTTTCAACAGCACAGTGTTCGAATCCTGGCAAATGACTTGCCAATATCCGGTAGAGATTATGGGCCAAAAGTGAAAGTGTCAGATCAAAATCAACTTTAACTACGATTGAAGATGAAGGATTATTGAGATTGAAGAAT
>JAGGYK010000240.1 GCA_021162585.1 Deltaproteobacteria bacterium | reverse complement strand
GACTGTATCCCATATAAACCAAAAAAATGTAGAATTTGAAAATCTGTAGTTACCATTACAGATTTTGAGCGATGTAAGTCCTTAAATATATTACGCTTTATTTTTTAAGGGGTCAACTTGGGCTAAGAAGGGCTGATTGTTGAGGGTTTACTGTTTTTTTAAGCCTTTGATAATAGTCTTCTCTGTAATTATGCCTGAATAACTACTACCTGTGAGATCCAGATTATCACCTTGAAGTAAGGTCAGGTCTGCCCCATTTAGTATAGAGTTGATGGCCTTTGTGTTATTTATACGAGATGCTATAAAAGATGTATGTGATAGGTCTGTATTGTTGAAAGAGCACTCTATTATTCTAGATAATCCAAAATCTGTTTCTTTGATGTTTGCCTTATCAAATTTACATCTCTCAATAAGGCAAAAAAGTATCTTCATGGATTGGAGATCTGCATCAGAAAGATCAAGGTTTCTAAATGTAGAGTGTATAAGTGTAGAGCCAGATAGATTTGCTCCCTTAAGGTCTTGGTTTGATAGCACTGTCCTTATAAAGGTAGTCTTTAAGGCAGTAATCCTGTGGAGCTTACAAGTACTCAGGTCGATATCTTTAAATGTGACTTCTGATACATGCGCGCCTGCAAGATCTGTATCTTTGAGTATTGCGCCCTCAATCGTTACCCTCTCTAGATGAGCCTCTTGTAATATGGTTCCTGTTAAGTTTGCATCTCTCAGGTCGGATCCCCTTAAGCTTGCTGCTCCAAGGTCAAGACCAGATAGATCAAGACCTCTCAGGTCCTGGCCTTCCACAGGTTGGCCAATAGATATTGCATCTAGTACCATCTGTGCATCAAATCTTGGCATATTAATCAGTCTCCAATAATGTCTTTACATCTGATGATAGAGAGAGTTCTTCTTCAATGATCTGTTCCTCAGATAAAGAAAATTGAATACATGTCTTTTCCTGTAGGATATCTTTTTTACCACTTCCCATCCTTATTACAGTCCCTTCATGGATTACACCTTCTATATATATGCGGCCTTCAAAGGTCTGATCAAATCTTTTTGTGATATCATTGGCTGATGTGTCCAGCTTTGTTATCTGCTGGCGGATGCTCTCTATAGCAGAAAGGACCTTTGTATATAATTTTTCTTGCTCAGGATTTAGCCCGTTTTTTGTTTTGATAGCTCGTAATTTTACTAATGAAGACTTTAATTTGAGGAAGTCTTTTATTCTATTCTCAATGTCTTCAAAAAGCTTTTCAAGCTCCAGTAGACTATTGGGGTCATAGCCTATGATAAGATTTGTATCTCTCAGGGCATTTTCCGTACCTGCAGTATGGGTGTATATTGAGGTTTCAGATGCAACAGTGCTACCAGTTATCCAGCCAGATGAACCTTTAACTACAACCGGTCCACATGCTATTACCTCACTATTTAATATATAATCCTCCACAATAACGTGTCCCTTTGCCTCAACCTTTGCATCCTGGATGAATTTCATCTTTATATTATTCCCGCTAATCTTTCCCTTACTATGGCCGAAGATTCCACCTTCTATATTTACATCGCCACCTGCCTCAATTATTACCATGCCTAAGGTCATAGCAACGCTCACATCACCACCTGCATGTATCTCAAAGCCATCCCCAACCTCACCATTTATTATTACTGATCCATTGAAGCGGATATTGCCTGTATTTGCATCAACCTTATCTGCCATAAATACAGGCTCTATTATTACCTTTGATCCATCCCACACGATCATGCCATCTATATCAGCAAGGAGTTTTTTGCCATCATCAGAGGTTGTCACATTTTTTCCTGAAGGCAGGTTCACCTCTTTTCCATCCTTGGCAGGGATATCTTTTCCTTGTACTGTGACCCCGCTTACACCTGCCTCTGGCGGAATAAGCTCACACAGTATATCCCCTGCATTTATATTTTGTATCAGATTTAGGTCTCGTATGTTTATTCTGCCTGATGAGTCTTCTTTTATTTTTACAATTGGCCCTTCTGTGCTGAAGTGAAAGTTAACATAACCATCTTTCCCATCTACTGGTTTATCCCCAGTGGCCACCACTACCCATTCATTAAATATCTTTTCTTCTATGATCTTTTGAAGTGCCTCATCGTTAATTCCGTAAGTAACACCTTTATCTTTAAGCGCTTTTGTAAGATCAGTCATGCTTAATTTAAAGGCATCTTCAGATGACGTAGCTATCCTGAGGTTTGCAGTAAGTCCATCTGCGTCTATATTGATCTCTATACTATAATCTTCAGACACGTATTATAGATCGGTTGGCTTGCTCACGATCTTTAACTTAAGATACAAGTAATGTCGATTATAATTTAGGGATGCTATCATTGGTTATCAGCTATCAGCACTCAGCATTCGGCTATCAGCAAAATAAAGAAAAGTAACTAATGTTCAGTATGTTGTTGAGAGCTGGTGGGTAAGTGCTGAGGGTAGCTTATGCAGATATTTTCCTCGCGTCCGCTCTGCTGCGCTCAGACTCCAGTCTTCGATCGGGTTCCCATTTTGTCCGATTGGAAAAACCTTTGAGAATGTTTCGATCTTAGAAAATGGGGTAACTCCGGTTAAAAACTAATTGACATATCGGTCAATACCTTATATTTAGTAGAAATGGTTAAAAACGATAAAGAAGAGATGATAATAAATGCTGCATTGGCAGTATTTTGTAAGAAGGGATATGCCAATACTCGTATGGCAGATATAGCCAGGGAGGCAGGAGTATCCTATGGGTTGGTGTACCATTATTTTGGAAGCAAAAAGGTCCTTTTTGATATTATTGTTAATACCTGGTGGAGCGATCTTTATCATGTGTTAGAAGAGCAGAAAAACTCCAAAGCGGCCTTTCCTGAAAGGCTAGCCTACATTACACAGTTTTTTCTGGACGCATACGCAAACAAGCCCAATCTAACCTCTATATTTATATCCGAGATCTCTCGGAGTTCTGTTTACCATACTTCAACAGGTTTGGAGAAGTTTAGGAGATTTTTTACTCTTTGCGAAGCGATTATGGATGAAGGCCAGAAGACTGGTTTTCTCCGTGATGATATAAGACCCCATTATCTCACCTATATCTTTCTTGGTGCTGTTGAAGGATTTATATCCATACTGGTACTTGGTAGAGAACAGTTAAATGATAAAAGGAAAAAACGTATGATAGATGGCATAACCCAAGTATTTTTAGATGGGGCCAGGGTAAGATAAAAATTTCTGATTATTTTAAAAAAAACAGATTGACAAATCAATCGATTGATGGTATTCAACTTCCTTGTTGTATTGTAGAGGTGTAGGTTATGTTCCTAAAGGGGCAATTATACATACAACTTATCCAGATGGGAAGTTAATTTCTCAAGATACTGCTGATATTTATTCTAACCTAGGTTTTGGTTCCATAGCCTGTACTGATCATGATCACCGCTACAAAAAAGATAAGGATTCTATATTGTGTGGGTGATAATGGCACAAAGAAAAAAGTTTAAGATCACTTTGTTTCTTTGTGCCTCAAGCTATTGGCTCTAGCCGATAGCAGTTTATTTTATACCAAAGGAGGTATTGAGGTATGGCGAACAAAAGGGTAGCCATTTGTGCTGTAGCGCAGCACAGGAATGAGTCAGACATTTGGTACAAGCGGTTTCAGGGTATGCTTTTAGATGTCTTGGAGGATATTC
>JAGGYK010000199.1 GCA_021162585.1 Deltaproteobacteria bacterium | reverse complement strand
GAATATCCTCCAAGACATCTAAAAGCATACCCTGAAACCGCTTGTACCAAATGTCTGACTCATTCCTGTGCTGCGCTACAGCACAAATGGCTACCCTTTTGTTCGCCATACCTCAATACCTCCTTTGTCCTTTGCTATAAAATAAATTGATGCGTGTTAAAAAAACCACTTAACTTATCCTCTTACTGCCACCTTCTTTAAACCCCGCTCATAACAATTCCAGAAGTCACCACCTTTAATAGCATACAATATAGAATCCTTATCCTTTTTACAATCCAGCTCAATCCAGGCCCGACCACACCCTATATGTGTATGTGAATCATCTGATGCTATCTTAGGATAATCTATCTCAGGCACATCAAATTCAGGTGTATAAAAACCATGATCTGTAACCTCCACGGCATCAAGGGGATAGCGCTTGGCAATCGCACTAATCCGCTCTATAGTCTGCTTCAAGCTAAAACCATAATCTGCTGGATGATTAAAGACATGAAGTATCTCACCATCTCCTTCTATCATGTTTACATGGACGTATCCCTTCTCAAAGACTGTAAGTTCAATACCATAAAATACAATGAGATCCGTCTTAACAGCTTTAATAGCACTCCTGTAACTGGGTTTTAATAGGTGGTCATGATCAGTAAAGGCTATGAAATCAAAACCTAGGTTAGAATAAATATCAGCAGCTTCCTGAGGAGTTAACTTACCATCTGAGTAAGTTGTATGTATGTGCAACTGACCCTTTAAATGCATAGATTTAAGTCCCCTTATTTATATTGTGTTGCACCATCTAAAACACAATACACCGTGGATAACAGTAATTGATTCACTTGTCAATTTTTTTTTGCACAATTAACTTCTGACGCAGTTGTAAAAAGTCTTTTTAACTTGTCATTTCGAGTGACCTGCCTGCCGGCAGGCAGGAACGAGAAATCTTTCCAATGCAACATGCTGAATACACAAGATTTCTCCCTAGGGTCGACCTGCCTGCAGCAGGCAGGAATGACCGATTCACCGAGTTTGACTTTCAAGTAACTTAACTATCAAAAGTTATTTTCGGTTACAGTGCCGCGAAGCGGCATAATCTAGCTTTTTACGAAGCCGTCATCATTTAGATAATCTTTTACATCCTAGACTCATATTCCTTACTGTATTTTTCCCTTAAGTCCTTCTTTATGATCTTGAGGGTCATTGTATAGGGCATCTCGCTTTGAGGAATAATCTTTATATCCCTTGGTGTCTTATAGGCAGCTATATTATTCTTGCACCACTCCAAGATTTCTTCAGGGGTGGCCGCTTCGCCTTCTTTTAAAGTGATGCAGGCTATTGGGATATGGCCCTTTGTAGGATGGGGAACCCCAAATACTGCCACCTCACTAACCTTAGGATGGGCAAGGATTTCCTTTTCCACCTCAACAGAAAATATTGAATAGCCCCCGCATTTAATAACGTCCTTTTTGCGGTCAGCAAAATAAATAAGACCTAGTCTGCTCTTCCTGCCCATGTCTCCTGTCCTAAACCACCCATCTTCAGTAAATGCTTCCCTGGTAGCCTCCTCATCATTCCAGTATCCTGTGCAAACACCAGGGCCTTTAATCACAATCTCTCCATCCTCTCCTCGTTTTGCTCTGCGACCTTTTTCATCGAGCACCTTAACCCTGGCAGGAAAGACAGGCAAACCCACGCATCCCTCTCCAAACCTTACACCAGGTAAGGCAAGCTTCAATGTACAGGTCCCTGTGAGTTCTACCATGCCATAAGCCTCAGCAAACAGAGAAGGTATCCTGAGCGGGCCTATCTTCAGAAAGGTGCCAAGCTTACTAAACATCCTGATATGTTTTAATGGCATGGCATCTGCAGACGATCCCCAAAAGCGTATAGAAGATAAATCGTATTTCTCTGGATTAGACAGTAAGAGCATAGAATACATAGCTGGAACACCCACAAAGCAGGTACATTTATATCTATCTGTAACCTCAAGCACCCTCTGGGGATCAAAGTGGGGCATGACATACCCGCTTGCACCTGCACATGCACCCAAGAGCATAACTGCAAACCCCATCATATGGGCTATGGGCAGACAAAAGACAGAACGATCTCCCTCTCTGAGTGGAAGCAGCCCTGCAGCTATCTTTTGTGGTGTCAGGAGACTTCTACTTGTCACCATAGCTCCTTTTGGAAATCCTGTTGTCCCAGAGGTATAGAATATACCAACAACATCATCCTTATCTAATGTAGGGGGGTCTAGCTTATCTGATACATCTGTGAGTAATTTATCGAGCGAAAGAAAACCTGGAAGTACATCTCTTTCTGGGCCTGCCATGACCCATTTCTTTACCTGGGGTATTCTGGATTTATCTTTAATATTTGAGTTAAAGACATCTTTATCAGTTATAAAGACCTCTGAGCCAGAATTCTTTACAATATAGCCCATTTCCTTGCCTTTTAGCATATAATTGAGAGGTACTGCAATCCTACCAACCTTCATAATCCCATATATAATAAAGGCAAGGTCTATATTATTAGATGTACAAACTGCAATTCGATCACCCTTTTTGGTCTGCAACTTATTTATTAAAACATTGGCCACTCGATTTGCAAAGCCCAGTGCATCACCGGCTCTTATTATATCGGCGTTAAGCACATGATATTCCAAGCCTTTATCAAGATAGGCATTTATCTTATCCTCACCATGTAATTCCACTCCACGTTCCATCCAATTGGCCATGGTTAGGTTTCTGATAAAGGCCATTTTCCACTTTTCAAACATATCAAACCTCCTTTCTAAACCTTACTAAATCTTGATGAATCCACAAAAAGTCGAATTCATCACATTCTAAGTTTTACATTTTAGCTGTTAAGTCGTTGAGTTCGGCTGTATTGACAAGCACTTAAGACTTAACACCTAAAACTTGGTGGTCTCGTAAAAAGTCATAAACCTCCCTCTCCCTCGATGGGAGAGGGCTGGGCCTGCCCTGGCGCGAATCGGTTCGAGTATAGCGTAATGTATCGAGTTAGCTCAATATGATCTTTAATGCATGCAAGCATCAATGCCAGGTCTGGGCCAGGGGTGGGGGTGAAAACAACGATATTTCAACCAGTTATATCCCCCTCCCCTTTGTCCCCTCCCACCAGGGG
>JAGGYK010000119.1 GCA_021162585.1 Deltaproteobacteria bacterium | reverse complement strand
CCTACTCGCTGACCGCTAACCTATTGATTTTACAGAACCTTACACTAAGACCTCTGGGGTAAAATATTTATCGATGTCTTGTCTCCCTTGTACTTTCCAGGGTTTGCTGACTACGTAAACGGCTCAGCCGAGATTATACGAGAAGAGACAAGGGAATTGGCGCGATCTTACAAGACATATCCGCCCATGATACTCTATTGGAAGTGGTTGGATATATCAACACGCATATCTACCGGGACATCCATTGATTCAGCACTTAAAGAGGTATCAGAGGCCCTTGTCATGGTCAAAAAAGCAGGAGTATACATCTGGAATCATTTGTTTTTCTTCGTGGAGATCATGGTTGCACTGATGCGGGATGATCCTTCAACAGCCAATGATTTCATAAAAAGATTCGAGGTTGTCCTGGATAAATCCCATTTTCATGAATATGCTGTTTTTCATCATTTTGCAGGCCTGTATAATCTGCTCATCGGAAACCACTCTCAAGCTTTGACACATGCTCAAAGAGCAGTGAAGGTTGCAGAAGAGACCGGATATATCTTTCCCGAGATGGTTTGCCGGTTTGCCTTGGCGCATGTCTTGCGGGAACAGGAAGAATTCCATGAAGCGGGAAAGGAGCTTATTTGTGTTTATAATCTTGCCCTGGAGACGAAAAGCCAGATGTTTGAGTTTATGTGCTTGGCGGCACAGGCACAGACTGCCCTTGATCAGAAGAGGGAAAAAGAAGGACTGAAACTCCATATGGTATGAGGCTGATGGTGATATGGCCACAGCGCTTTTTCCACCACATTGAATCGTCTGCTCAACTTGATCGGTATTAAAGATGCAATTTTGCTTCAAGCAGGAAAGGTTACATTGGATCAAAGATACTTCTGGGTGGATGTGTGGGCGTTTGAACGTGTCCTGAGTAAGGCTGAAGCCCTGTGGGAAAAAGGTGAAAAAAGCAAGCCATTTCTTTGTATGAAAAGGCGATAGCTATGTACAAAGGATACTTTCTGGCGGAAGAAACTGAAGACCGTGGGTGATACCGATGCAGGAGCGTCTAAAGAATGGATTCCTCAGCACTATCACAAAACTGGGGAAGGATTGCGAACAAGAAGAATCATTTGAAAAAGCGATTGAGTGCTATGAGAGAGGATTGACGATAGATAACCTTGAAGAGACATTTTATCAATGTCTGATGATATGCTGCCAGAATCTCGGGCGTCATGCCAAAGCAGCGAAGATTTATCACCGCTGCCGGGATACGCTAAATGAGATTTTGGGGATTGGGCCTTCCCATGAAACAGAGGCAATCTACAAAAAAATATTGGCCTCAGGTTACCATCAAAGAGAATAGAGTGTAGTGTTATTGGGGGTTACCATGTTTCCCCAAAAATTATGGGCACTACATCTTTCAAGCCTTTGATCGTTTACTTCTAAGTGGTTTAGGTAATATGCCCAGGGGCTAGTAAATCTAAGATGAAACGGTTCAGGGGTTTTGATTACTACCAATCCATTCGCAGGGACAAGCCCTGCTTACACAGATATAGTGGTAACCCTGCTTACGAATGAGATCAAGATGATTATTGTTTAATCAGCCTAGTGGCAGACTGCAAGCTATATCATGGGAGTTAGTAGGGTGATGCTTCTATGATATGTGAATTTTTTACAGTAAGTACAAATATTACCTTGTCAACAGACCCGTCGGGGTTAAAGGAGGTGGCACCAGTAACCCCGGGATAATCCTTTAAAGAACAGATACTTTCTCTCAAAGAGCTCCTGGTAAGCATCTGGCCCTGGAGTAAATTTTGAAGTATGGTAGCTGTATCATATGCACTAGCCTCCCATATAGAGGGATTATAACCAAATGTGTAGTAAAATGAGTCAATAAAATTCTGGACACACTCAAGTTTACTATTTAAAAAGAATCCACTTAAAAAGGTGGCATCTTCTACATATTTACCACCTATATTTGTAAAATCCTGGGTGTTCCAGAGGCTAGGGCCAAAAAGCCTTATCCCTTCTATATTATAATATGTGAGGTATGATGCTATCATAGCTGCATTCATACCTGTATCAGGGATAAGGAGGGCCTCAAAATCGGGCACTTCGCCCTCTGGAACCAGATTTCTTATCTCCTCTTTAAAATCAGTCTTATCTGGCGAATAACCTACTGTTTTTACTACCTCTATACCATAATTCCACACCATATCCTCAAAGGTAGATGTAAAAACCGTACCAAAATGATCTGTTGGATATAGTATAGCAAATTTGTTTATATTCATACTGTTTGCAACATTTAAAAGGGCTTTCACCT
Organism: Deltaproteobacteria bacterium; assembly: GCA_021162585.1. GTDB lineage: Bacteria > Desulfobacterota > Desulfomonilia > UBA1062 > UBA1062 > JAGGYK01. The sequence continues at coordinate 4,136 of JAGGYK010000119.1, read as the reverse complement.
GGATATTTGTAGAGATAAAATTTCTAAAACAAAAAGAATTATCCACGGGCCGTAGGTCTGCCTGGGTAAAAATTATAGTAGGAATACCCTTTTGTTGTATGAGATTACATGTAAGCCTGCATGCCTTTTCCCCTACAGGACCTATGATAGCTATTACTTGCCCATCTTTATCAAGGTCTTCTATTAATGATGGAATCTTTGTTTCATCCTCGCCATAATCTTTTATCACAAAGCAGATATTAGACGATTTATTCGCCACAGGTGGACTGAAGACCTCACTGGCAAGCTCTATACCTTTGAGGATTTTGTGTCCAACTGTCTGCCATTTACCACTCAAGGGAAGCACTACCCCAATAACATTTGTACAGGTATCTTCCTCACCTTTTAAGACTGTTCTCCCCCTTTCCATATCTTTGCCCAAGCGCCAGTGATCTTGCTGTTCCAGATAAATCTTAGTCTTCTGAGAGATCAGGGCTTCTGTAAGTTTGGGATCTTTAACCTTGTCTTCTAATCGGTTTAATACCTCTATCTGTTTGATGTCTTTAATTATTGTTGTCCATATAGAATATAACAATGCGTGGGTGTGGGCATCTGCTCTCTTATACAAGATAGGGATTATATCTAAGGCATCTATAGCCCGGCCAGACTCAATATATGCATTTACAAGCCTAAGACCTAGGGTGATCCATGTAGGATCAGGTTCAGATGTCTTGAGATCTTTAAGGAGGCGAACTGCCTTTTCGTATTTTCCATTCTTAATATAACTTAGAAATAGATGCTCTTTTGCCTCTTTTGTAAGAGGTGAGGCTGGATAAAGTTTAATAAACCTTTCGAAAAGGCCGATGGCTTTAACAGGGTCTGTTTTGTCCATAATAATAGCAGCATTAAAAAGGGCCTTCCGGGCTAGCCGGTGGTTAGGATATTCTTGAGTCAAATACATAAAGGTTTTGTAGGCAGACCTTAGGTCCCCAGAGCTTTGAAGCTCTACTCCTTTTGCAAATATTTTATCAGGATCTTTATAATCCGACTTGGACGGATTTATAGTGTGGGTAGCGCATCCAATAAATAGAGCGCATACAATAATGATTAAAGAATACGTCTTAGCCACGTATAATACCTCTAGGAGATTTTATTATATAAGGCATTATATTAAGTCAACAAGATACTATGATTTAAAGGAAGATCCCGCCAGTATATAACTGGTAGAAGAATATATTAGGTTACATAGTACCACGATAAAATCCACCATCTATCTGTACAGATGTCCCTGTAATATAGGATGCATTTTCTGATGCCAAAAATGCTACTAGAGACCCGAATTCCTCTGGATTACCAAGTCTTTTTAAAGGGATATCTCTTTCCCACTCGGCTATTACATCTTCTGGTTTGGCTTCGTTTTCCTTGGCTATGGAATCCGCCAGCCTATAAACCCTGTTGGTGAGAAAATAGCCAGGACATATATTGTTTACTGTTATATTGTATGGTGCCAGTTCCTTACTTAAGGTCTTGGCAAGACCTATGACTCCACATCGGATAGTGTTAGAAATAATAAGACCATCTATGGGTTGTTTAACTGCTACAGAAGTCATATTTATTATACGGCCCCATCTTTTTGCCTTCATAATAGGAAGTGCAGTCTTTATCATTACAATTGTACTGAGGAGATTCAGCCTAAAGCCGGATCCCCATGTATCTATATCTATATCCTCAAAGGCCATGGGTGGTGGACCACCTGCATTATTAACCAGGATATCGACACTGCCAAGTTTGTCTATAGAATTCTTTACAAATGCACAGGCCTGGGTTGGGTTACTCACATCAGCCTTTATTGTAAGGACATGCATCCCCTGACTTTCCATCTCGCGGGCTGCCTTTAAAAGGTGTGCTTCATCTCTGGAGCAAATAGCCAATACAGCCCCTTCCGCCCCAAGCGCCTTGGCTGCAGCCAATCCAAGCCCCTTACTTGCGCCCGCTACAAGCGCAATTTTACCCTTTAGACCTAAATCCATATTACTGGTTCCCCATCGTAGAATGATATTTGTTTTGTCAGGAATACCAGAGAGTAAAGCCCATATCAAGATTTTTAAATGCAAAGATATATTGAGCAGTAATACAAAATCTTTACCTGCCTAAATAGCAGGCTGAATCTTTCAGGTTCAACTCTAACTTCCTATTTTTATAGTAAAGGCCTTTTATTTTCTTGACTAAATTTTCCCTATAGAGATATACTGTATTTTAAAATAATCTGAAAATAGTAATTGGAGGCAACCATCTATGAAAAGGAATCTCGATATAATGGGGTCAAAGGTTTATGATATCGCTATAATAGGTGGAGGCATTACAGGTGCATGTGTAGCATGGGATGCCTCACTCAGAGGACTTACAGTTGCGTTAGTAGACAAGGGTGATTTCTCTTCTGGTACCAGCTTTGCCACTTCTAAGCTGATCCATGGTGGCTTAAGATATCTGAAAACCATGGAGGTAGGTCTTGTAAGGGAGTCACTTCATGAAAGACGTATTATGGAGATAATAGCCCCACATCTGGTATATCCTTTACCCTTTGTATTTCCTGCATATGGCTGGGGTATGCGGGGGCTTCCCGCTATTACATCTGCTATGGTCTTATACGATACCCTTGCTTATGATAAGAAGTGGTTAAACGATGATGATAAGAAGATTCCTGGTCACAAAAAGCTCTCCACCGAGGCAACCCTCGATCTTGAACCAGGTATAGATTCTAAAGATATGAAAGGCTCTGTTATCTACTATGACTGTCAGATGTATTCACCTGAAAGGTTGGTCCTAGAATTTATCCTTGGTGCTGATGAATATGGTGTAGATGTAGCCAATTATGCAAAGGTAGAAGAATTTATTAAAGGTGATGATACTATAGAAGGTATACACGTAAGAGATCTCCTGTCAAATAAGGAGTACGACATAAAAGCTAAAGTAACGATTAATGCCGCAGGACCATGGGGAGATTATATCTTAGGCTTACTACATGGGAAGACACGTTGGAGTCTTGTACGTTCTAAAGGGATACACATCATTACGAGGTCTATTACAAAGAGTCATGGAGTGGTCCTTCAGACACGAAGTGGCAGGCACTTTTTTGCTATTCCATGGAGGGGATATAGCCTTATAGGTACTACAGATGTGGTGTACAAAGGAGATCCTGATGATTGCAGGGTTACAGAGTCTGATATAACGGAATTCATAAATGAAATAGATCAGGTATACCCCTCTGCCAAGCTCACAAGGGATGATGTGTTGTATGCATATGCAGGTCTCAGGCCTATTGTAGAAAAGGATACAAGCGTAGAGGTGGATGTCTATGACGTATCAAGAAAGTACGAAATCTATGATCATGAAAAAGACGATGGGATAAAGGGCCTTATAACAGCTGCTGGCGGTAAATATACTACATCTAGAAATCTTGCCAAGAAGTTGGTGGAGTTAGCTTATGAAAAGCTGAATAAAGATATGAGACCGTGCATAACTCACACTACCCCTCTCTATGGGGGGGAGATTGGGAGATATGCAAGCTTTGTAGAAAGAGCAAAGAAACGTAAAATACCTGGAATAAGTGATGCTACAATAGAGACACTATGCCGGAATTATGGCTCCAGATATCTTGACGTCCTGGCTATAGCAGGTAAAAATAAAAAAAACAAAGAGCTTATATGCGAGAGGTATCCTGATATTATGGCAGAGGTGATATATGCTGTACGTACAGAGATGGCAATGAAACTATCTGATGTTATCTTCAGGCGTACTGGAGTTGGGACGCTTGGCAGTCCTGGTGATAATATTATAGAAAAAGTGGCAGATGTAATGGCAAAAGAGCTTAACTGGGATAAAAATAGAAAAAATATGGAGATAGACCACGTCCTTGATAATTTTGTACCACTAAAGATTTAAAGGCCGTGCGAGGCTTGGTGAGGTAGTAAAACAGCTGATCTTTGTATGAAAATGCCATAGGCCGTTGTCTGTTATTCGTTCTCCGTTCTCCGTTTTATAGGCACGAGACATTAGGCTTAGGGGGATAAGGCTATAAGAATACTTTACGAGAGGAGGGATGGGTGACTCTTGAGCGGATCTTCCATCGCGATTTGCTAATACATCCTTAGGCGTTG
>JAGGYK010000024.1 GCA_021162585.1 Deltaproteobacteria bacterium | reverse complement strand
ATTTAACGGAAATGAAATTGAGAACCAAAATACCTTTCAGTGTATACAAATAATCTGCTTGTTTATGCTTGTATTTTCGTTATGTTATACACCTTTATGCCCATGTGCTTAATAAACTCACGCTAGGAGAAAAGACTAGCGATCTCATCCCTTTCAAAGACAGGCAGGCTCATTCTTTTTCCTTCTCTATACAGCACAAGATCAGGGCCTTGTGTAATACGACCTATTATGGCCCCTGATATGGATGCAGCCTTCCATGCATCCAGGATCTTGCCGGCATTTTGTTTTTTACAGCATACGATTAAAGCACCGGATGCAATTGCTCCCAAGGGATCCATATTGAATTTAGGCAGTATCACTTTAGCCAGATCTAGTATAGGGATCTTTTCCATATACACTTCCAATCCGCAGTTTGACGCCCTTGCCACCTCAAGAAGCCCTGTTGCAAGGCCACCTTCAGTGGGGTCATGCATTGAGGTGACCCCCCCCTGAGCAAGGGCAATCCTTGCCTCTTTCACCACACTTATACCTGGGTCAATGATAAGGTCTTTTGCCCTTTGGATGATCTTTCCATCTATATTTCCACCTATGACGGGGTGAGGCATCTCTTTGGCCAGTATAGCAAGGGCCTCTATGGGTATGCCTTTTGAGAGGAGTATAAGGTCGCCTGGCCTCGCCCCTGATGTCTTAATGATTTTTCCTTCTGGACAAGTGCCTATCATAAACCCAACAGTGATCGGCCTGTCTATCCCATAGGTGATTTCAGTATGACCGCCAACAAGGGTTATTTCTGCCTCGTTACATGCCTCTATTATCCCTGAGAGGATATCCTCGGCCAGATAATTGGTTGCAGTAGCCTCCGGCAAGAGCAGGGTTGTAAGCATATACCTTGGTATGCCCCCCATGGTGGCGATATCATTGGAATTTACTGCTATGAGATACTTGGCTATATCATTTGTAGCAAATGTTATTGGATCAGTCTTAAAGATTAGTGTTTGATCGCCAAAGGCGATAACAGCTGCATCCTCTCCTATTTGAGGGCCGACCAGGACATTCTTATCACCTATGGGTATCTTTTTTAGATAATCTTCCAATATCCTCAAGGGGAGTTTTCCTACGGGAAGTCTTATTTCCTTCGGGCTCTTGTCTCTATTTGTCATGTTTGGGGCTTTCTATGTATGCATACGCATTGTGATTATGGATGCTCTCAAAGTTTTCCGCTTCCACACAGTACCAGGAAAATTCAGCTCTTTTGTTGAGCTGCGTGGCTATCTGCCTCACTACATCTTCTACAAACACAGGGTGCATATATGCATATTCTGTAACAAATTTTTCATCAGGCCTTTTCAAGATAGGATAGACTTGAGAAGATGCACACCCTTCTATTATAGCAATCAGGTCTTCTATCCAGAAGAATTTAGTGTACTCGACAATGACACTGACCAAGCCCCTTTGATTATGCGCACCAAATGAGCTTATCTCCTTTGAGCATGGACACAGAGTCTGTATAGGAACCTTTACCCCAACCTTAAATTCGTTGACTTTTCCCACCATACCAATGAGCTTGCATTTATATTCCATAAGGCCTGTTGCGCCGGTTATGGGCGCCTTTTTTTCTATAAAATACGGGAATTCTATTTCAAGGTGTGCGCTTGATGCACCTAGTGTATGTTTGATTTCTTCTAAGACGGCCCTAAAATTTTTTATATGTATCTCTTCTTTATGCTGATTTAGCACCTCGATAAAACGACTCATATGTGTACCTTTAAATTCTTGTGGCAGGTCAACATATATGTTTAAAGACGCAACTGTATGCTGGATGCCCTTCTTTTTATCTGAAACTACTATAGGATAGGAAAGCCCCTTTACCCCTACCTTGTTTACATACAACATATTTTCAGGTCTTTGTTTTTGCACATCTTTCATTTTAGTTGCCTTCTTTGCGATAGGCAGCGCAGCAATCATCATTCTCCCATACCCTAACAGTTGAGACCTTTACTGAATGAGGTATATCTTCAACCAGTCTATTATATATGTATCTTGCTATATTTTCTGCTGAAGGATTTTGATCCTTGAATATGTTTAAGTCATTCAGGTAATTATGATCCATATCCTTTAGTATCCTTTTAAGAAGCTGTTTTAATACCCTGAAGTCTATTACTAACCCCACTTTGTTTAACTCTGAAGATGATACGCGTACTTCCACCTTATAATTGTGGCCATGGATCCTTTCGCAATTACCTTCATAACCTACAAGTCTGTGCGCTGCACTAAATTTATCAATTACTCTTATTTCAAACATGGGGTGTAGATAGTATAATCATCTGAAATCTGCAACAGAAAAGGCAAGAGGAATCAAGTGAATTCCTTTTTCGCAAGCCTCTACCTCGGAATCATACCTCCTGGGCATTTTTACCTCTGCCTTTACAAATCGCAACAAGGCCTCCAAGTATTAAACCAATCCCTATAACTTCTACGCTACTTACTTGATATAAACCAAAAGACATACATATAAGCCCTATAAAACAGGGCTGTAAGGTCAAGATTAATCCAATCTTTACAGGAGAGACTACTCTCTGAGCCCTTGTCTGGGTCAAAAGTCCCCATGTAGTAGCAATAATAGCTGTATAAAAAACTATACCCCAAGAGATCAAATCCACACCTGTGGGGATGTCTTTATTGCATACAAACATGGAACATATGGTTCCTACTGCTGTCTGAGCAACTACTAGATGTACTGGATTTGACTCTTTGACAAAATGGGCAGTAAAGACAATATGCAATGCAATTAATAGAATGCTGAGAAGACTAATAACATCAGGGATAGACCCTAAAAGACATAAACCTACTATGCATACAATGGTGGCTATAACTTCTACTTTGGATGGCTTGGCCTTAAAGATAAACACAGATAAAAATGGTATCAAAACAATAGAGATGGACAACAAGGTTGCCTCTTCAAATGAGGAGGCCTTTGACAACGAAACACTCTGAAAAAGATATAACAAAAAAACGAGAAAACCAAGGATGGCCCCCCTTGATATATCTTTAAATTTAATTGATCTTATCTGTCTCCTGTAGATAATGCTTACTAATAGATAGGCAATCAAGAATCTTGACATGAGAAACAGGCCTGTCCCCATTTGTGAGACTGCCCTGGGTATCATCATAAGGGAGATACTCCAAACAAATGCAAGCAATATTAACAATAAGGTGGCCCTGTTTTCAGTCAACCTGATCAATCCTACTTAAAATCTTTTCCTCGAGGCTAACCATCTCTTGGGCTCTGTCTTCTGGTACCCCCTCATGCTCATATCCAGCCAGATGACATATCCCATGGACCAGTAGCTCTTTTATCCTTTCTTGAGCTGTTATACCCACATCCTTGGCATCATCAAATGCCCTTTGAGCAGATATCACAATATCCCCCAGGTGGGATCCCTTTGGACCAGGACCTTCCTGCTGAGAAAATGAGAGTACATTTGTAGGTCTATCCCTTCCCAGATACTGTTTATTAAGCCTCTTAATATACTGATCATCTACTATAACTATAGAGATCTCTGCTTGTGTTATCCCTAAAATCTTTAAAGACCTAATTACATATTTCCTCAAGATAGATACATCTATGTAGATATGGCTCTGGATGTCTTGTATGTCTACAGTGATCACACCCCAGCCCTGTCATATGCCTTTATAATCTCAGATACAATCTTATGCCGTACTACATCATCCTCTGAGAAATAGACAAAACTCATACCTTCAATCCCTTTTAAAATTTGAGTTGTCTCAACAAGGCCTGATTTGGTGCCCTCTGGTAGATCTATCTGTGTAATATCTCCTGTTACTACTGCCTTGGAATTAAAGCCAAGGCGGGTCAAAAACATCTTCATCTGCTCTGATGTTGTATTTTGTGCCTCATCCAAGATAACAAAGGCATCATTTAATGTTCTGCCCCTCATAAATGCAAGAGGAGCTATCTCTATGCTATCCTTCTCTATTAATCGTATCACATGGTCGTGATCCATCATATCATACAAGGCATCGTATAGAGGCCTAAGGTATGGATTTACCTTTTCATAAAGGTCCCCTGGAAGGAATCCCAATCTTTCTCCAGCCTCAATAGCTGGACGCGTAAGGATGATTCTTTCAACCTTTTTTTTCAAAAGATATGATATGGCCATGGCCATAGCAAGATAGGTCTTCCCAGTGCCAGCAGGACCTATCCCAAATAAGATATCCTTTTCCCTCATGGCATCTATATAAACCTTTTGCTGGAAACTCTTTGGGGTAATCACCTTTTTAGAAGATGCAATATAGATAGTATCTGCAAAGACATCTTTCAGTTTTAAATTCCTGTCCTTGGCAAGGATCCTCACTGCATACCATACATCAGAGGGATACAAAGGAAACCCCCCTTTTGTAAGCTCATATAGATCTTTAAGGGTATGTTCTGCAAGTTCTACATTAAAATCATCCCCTTGAATCTCAATGCTACTGCCTCTGAGCGAACACTTGATTCCTATAAAATCCTCTAATATTTTAAGGTGTGAACAGCTATCCCCTGCAAGTTGTCTGAGGACATAGTTGTCCTTAAACTCTATAGTTGACACTCTATCTTTTAATTGCTTCTCCATTTATCTAGAT
>JAGGYK010000084.1 GCA_021162585.1 Deltaproteobacteria bacterium | reverse complement strand
TTTTCATATAGCCCCCATGTCCTGTCGGAGACACTGAAGGATGAAAACAAAACAACATCCCAGTCCGCTGTCTCCCCCGTCTCAAACTGACCCCCGGCCCCTGATCCCTGACCCCTATTTTCATATAAAGACATTCTAAAGCCCCTCATAAGTCTTTTATTCCTCACTCGATTTCATCCAGTAATTCCTTTGCTAGTCTAAGGGTGCAGCGGTTGTCAGGAGCATTGAATTTATTAGCATCTGGATCTCTTGCAAATAACCTATCAAGTACCTCCCTGGCCTCCTGCTTACGGCCAAGGTATGCTAAAATATCTGCTTTGCCATAGGGAATATAGAAGTAGTTAGGATAGAGAATCTCAGCTATATCCAATGAATTCATCTCCATTTCTAGAGTATGTCCAGTCAGTCTCATACCTTTTTCCGTGACCCAACCTCCATTAGTGATCATAGTAGCCAGGGTCAAAGTTGGCCCACAGTAATAATATAGGCCATTTTCCCTTGAGCAAAACAGTATATGATCCAGTAAAGGCTTAAAGTGCCTGGCCTTATTAAAAAGACTGGTATACTGAACAGAACGTGCGAGGTTTAGCTCTAACCAATAATGTGCAGGAATACTATAAGGCAGTATCTTAAGGGCTCTCTCCCCGTATGTCATGCCCTCTTTGTAATAGGGCACGGCCTTTGTCTTATGCTGCCCTATAGATGTATGATACTCACCCAGATAATACAAACTTCTCGAAGCCCAGATCTGAGCAAGCCCATTTGCAGGATTCTTATCAGCAATCTGTTTAAATATTTCCACAGCAGCCTTTCCCTTTTCAATATCGCCCCTCTGATCCCAGTTTTTCATAGCCTTTATCCACTCATCAGAGGGCTCTAATTCTGGTAGTGCCCTACCTATAGGCAAAGGCGTTACCTTTTTGACCCATTCACCATAATGGGTCATAAGATATTGTTTATCAGCATAGTTTGGCAGTGTATCAACCAGAATCTTAAGTGCAGTAATATTGGTCTCATCAATAGTATGAGCCTTGAGAGCGTACATCTCAGACTTCTTATAGTTATCCAATCTATCCTTTTTTTTCCATTGGCCCTTTAGATAATATGCCCTTCCCAGCCACAAATAAGTCTCTACCTTGTCAGGGTATTTCTTTTCTAGCTCATGCAATGCAGTGATAATCTCATCTATATTTTTGCCATCCCAGTGGTTTTCCCACAGATCTGTAACCTTACTCCATAAAGGATCATAATCTGGATGAGGAAGCTCTATGTCCCACACCCCTGCCAGTGCAGGACAAGCAAAAACACACAAGAACAGTATTAAACTCATAATAATCTTCTTCATCTTACCACACCTCCTATAGCCATTTGTTATAAATGGTTCTATCATCTAAACCGATATCTTTTGTAATTGCATTGCAAAGGGCAAACTCCCCTGGATCTTGTATTTACCAGACATGAATCCCTGTACAGGGTTCATCTCCCCCTTCATCAGAGCCATAAGCTCATTAATATCACCTGTAAGCTTACAGGAAGGCGTATCTGCTCCATTGAATTTGACATTTAGCTCTATCTTTTCATTACCTCTTTGAGCCTCCACCTCCATCATACCCTCTATGTTCTTTAAATCATCTATCCTTTGTTTGGCCTCCTGTGGTGGCAGAGTTGTTATTATACGGGGATTAGCCAGGAAATCCTCTATCGGGAACTCAGGGATATTACCAGATAGTCCATCCATAAATACCTTGTCTGACATCTCTATGCTCACCATTGCCCCATTAAGCTTCCCTGCCTTCACTTCTAGTCTATCTCCATTAATTAAAGATATCCCATAAATTCCCCCTTCAGGGCCCACTATATTAAATTCCATGGTAAAATTTATATCCTTATATCCTGACAGATCCATATCAGCCACACTTGTCTTAAATGCCTCTGGGAGAAACCTCTCAAAAAACTCCTTTGGCTTTATCCCCTTTGGGATTTCTAACCCCCCCATAATGCATACCTCCTTAAAATTATATCTTACCTTTAACTCAGCATATCACGGCCATAGCCAAGGATCCTCCTGGCTATAACCAACATCTGGATCTGTTGTGTTCCCTCATAGATGTCATTTACCTTATTGTCTCGCATCCACTTTTCTACCAGATACTTCTGGGAATACCCTATAGGTCCAAGTAGCTCCACACATTTCTGTACAATCAGATTTCCATATTTACCTGCCTTTGCCTTGGACATGGATGCTTCCAAATTATTGGAGCGGCCATTGTCTGCCATCCAGACTGCCCTTTCTATAAGCAGACGCATTACCTCCAGATTGGCATCCATCCAAATCAGATCTTTCTCAATAGCACTTTGCTTACTCATACCTCTGTCATAACGTACCTCAATCCCTTCTTTTTCCAGAGCATCCCTTGTAAATTCAAAAGCAGCCCTGGCACACCCTAGTGCCATAGCAGCAACCAAAGGCCTGGTATTATCAAATGTCTTCATTACACCTTTAAATCCACCTTCAGGCCTAATTTCAGGATCACCCAGGAGATTATCCTTTGGGATACGACAGTCCTCAAAGACTAGGGTTGCTGTGTCTGATGCACGGATACCACACTTTTTCTCCAACTTTTCTACCCTGAACCCAGGTGTACCCTTTTCAACCACAAAGGATTTTATTGCAGCCCTACCCTTGGTTTTATCCAGGGTAGCCCATACAACTACTGCATCACAACGATCTCCATCAGTCACAAATATCTTCTCACCATTTAGTACATACTCATCGCCATCCAATACTGCTGTGGTAGTTACAGCGCTTGCATCTGATCCGCACCCTGGTTCAGTAATTGCCATGGCAGAGTATTTCTTGCCAAACCGTTCATATTGTTCATCTGTAGCAACTGCATCAATAGCTGCATTACCCAATCCAGAACCTGGCATTGCCAACATCAGCCCAACATCACCCCAGGCCAGCTCTTCAGCCCCAGCAACTGAAATAGCAGCTGTACCAATCCGATCCTCTGTCTGAGTTATTCCTTTCTTTTCTTTTTTACCCTTTTTCCTTCCACCTCCCATTCCAGCCTGCATGATAGGTCCAAATGCATCCAGTTCTTTAGGCCTAACATGTTCGTGCTCATCATAATAACGTGCAATCGGCCGCATGATATCCTTAGTCATACCATGAAGCATATCTTTTATTTGTTTTACCATCTCAGTTGTCTCAAAATTTATCATTTGTATCCCTCCTTATAAAAACTTACGCAATTGCCATGCCTTCCAGCATGGAAAAAGCCCTTGCATTTCTAAACCACATCTCCACTGGATGTTCACGTATAACCCCATGGCCACCTAATATTGATACACCATAATCCGCAACCTTGAATGCCTGCTCTGACGCGTATGTCTTTGAGAGATAAGCCAGCCGCAAGAGATTATCTCTTTTATCTGCTGTCCATGCTGCCTTCCAATTTAGCAGCCGTGCACTGTCTATTTCTATAGCCATCTCAGCGAGCATGAATGCAATGGCCTGACGTGTGGCAATAGGATGCCCAAAGGCTATACGCTCTTTAGCATAATCAATACAATAATCTTTAGTTGCACCTGCAAGGCCTATTGCTGTAGCAGCAAGCCCAATCCGGCACCAGCTTATAAGGTTTATGTAATCAATACCTTGTTCACCCCCAAGACGATTCTCCAAAGGGATCTTACAATCTTTAAATATTATGGTATTTGTGGGCAAGGCATTTAGTCCCATGTTCTTCTCCTTCTCACCAATGGTGAGACCCTCTATCGATTTCTCAACAATGAATGCATCTATACCTTCATTGTTACTACTCTTACTGGTTGAGGCAACTACAAGAAAATGATCTGCCTTGTCTGCCATAGGTACCAGACATTTCTCTCCATTCAACACATAATGATCCTGATTTCTCTCAGCCGTTGTCTTGATATCTAAAGCATCAAAAAGAATAAAATGCTCTATTATTGCCAGTGTACCAACCTTGTATTTGTCCCCACAAAAGCCAGGAAGATATTTCTCTTTCTGCAAATCTGTACCCATCTCCATTACAGGCAGTACAAATAAATTCGGTACCATAACAGCCAAAGACAAGGATAGATCACCATAGGCCAATTCCTCTGCCATGATTGCATTGTTCAAAACAGACCTGCCAAACTCATAACCCCCGTATTTCTCTGGTATGATATTGGCAGTTAGCCCTAGCTCCCATGATTTTTCCAGAAATTCATCTGGAATGCCGGCATCCTCATCACAATCTCTAGCAATGGGCCTCATCTCCTCTGCTGCAAACCTTTGCATAGAATCTCTGATTTGCCTTTGATCCTCATCTAAACTAAATGTTGACATCCAAGCCTCCTCATAATCTTGATTTAATCATTATTATTAGTAAACTCGCAAAAAGTCATAATAACTTGTCATTTCGAGCAAAGCGAGAAATCTTTATTCTATAACATGCTAAAAAGACAAGATTTCTCCCTGATATTCGAAATGACATATACACTAAATCCGATTTTTTGCGGAACCATTACCATTAGTATTTTACCAGCAACTTGTATGCCATGTGGTGAAATTCTGGATTTTACAAGCCTACGACTGAATATAGACTCTATTATACAGGGTAAGACATTAAAGATAAATGTCTATATTTCGTCAAAGAAGACAACCACCAGCCTTCTCCAGCAGGACATGGATGATAAAGCCATTCTTTGTCAAAGTTGGTTAGCTTTGTAGATTTGTATGAGAGTGTTAGAGTATTGGAGAACTTGAGTATCGGCTTAAAATGCAAAAGATTGGATGCTTTTCTGTTCCTGGTTTTTCCCATTACTCCATTACCCAGCACCCCAATTGAATTGTGTCTCAATCAACCCCGCTTCCAGGGTTTTTCAATACCAAGTTTTTTCATCCGTGATAACAATGTAGATCTCTTCATACCCAGCAACCCAGCAGCACCACCTGTGCCGGAGACCTTCCATCTGGTGTGTTCAAGGACTTTTACAATATATAGTTTCTCCATTTCTTTTAATGGTATTATCTGTTCCATATCATTGCCCAAGAAAGACTCTTTTTTAAATGGTAAGAATATGGTGAAAGAGTCTTCCTGGCTTAGTATAGCAGAACGTTCTATTACATGTTTCAGTTCCCTGATATTACCAGGCCATGAATAATCTATCAATCTTGTTATATCTCTGTTAGTTATACTGTTAAATCTTTTACCAAGCTTTTTTGATGCTTGTGTAAGAAAATAGTATGCCAGCGCTGGTATATCATCTTTTCTCTCCCTTAAGGGGGGTATATTTATAGGAAATGCGTTTAATCTATAAAACAGATCAGCCCTGAATTGTGAGCTCTTTAATTCCTTTTCAAGATTTCTATTGGTAGCAGCAATTATCCTCACATCCACATGTTTACTGGAGGTGCCGCCTAATCGTTCAAACTCGCCTTCTTGTAACACTCTAAGAAGCTTTGCCTGTAGATTTAAAGGGAGTTCCCCTATCTCATCTAGAAATATAGTTCCTCCATCTGCAAGTTCAAAACGACCCATCTTGATAGAACCTGCTCCAGTAAAAGCACCTTTCTCATGACCAAATAGCTCACTTTCGATAAGACCCTCTGGTAAGGTGGCACAATTGACCTTTATAAATGGCCTATCTTTTCGATGGCTGTGCTTGTGTATGGTCATTGCTATAAGGTCTTTACCCACCCCTGTCTCACCAGTAAGAAATACTGTAGTATCAATACATGCAACCTTTTCCACCAGGTCAAGAACCTTTTTCATGACCATTGATTTTGCTATGATCTCTCCAAAGTGATACTCTTGAAATTTTTCCTCTTCATAATAAGCATTTTTCTCTGAAAGCAACTTATTGAGACGATCTATCTCTTTATATGCACTTGCATTCTCGAGCGATGCAGTTATCTGAGTGGCAAGGGCCTGAATCAAATCAATATCCCTCTGGTCAAATATATCTCCTATAATCCTGTTATCTTGATACACCACACCGACCAACTGGTCTCTCATAATCAAGGGAGCGCATATAGCGGCCTTGGGTTGAAATAATCTCAAATGTCTTTCTGTTGGCTTCCATATCTTGCCCTTTTTAGTCTTTATAACATCTTTGATCCAGGCCAACATATCTTTGAATGCATCAGAGTCTACATATTCTTTAGTAATCCCTTGGGATGCCTTGAGGACTAACTCTTTGTGATTATTATGATCTTCAAAAAGGAATACTGCTCCCCTCTCTGCTCTTGATAGCCTATTTAAAGTCTCCACAGCCTTTTGTATAAGCATGTCCCTGTCCTTAAGTGTTCCCAATGAATGGCTTATCTTCATGACAGCACTGAGCAGTAATTTTTCAGGTGGCTCTGGCACAATCATATCTCTTAAGTATCCGCCCAGCAAGTCCTCTCCAAAATCTTGAATAACATGACTATATCCCTTCAATGCCTCTACTGCATCATTTAATCTGCCTCTTTCACAGAGTATAGATGCCTTTAAGATCCTGGCCTTACCAATAGCCAGATAGCAACCTACACCCCTTAGTTCATCCTCTGCTTCATCTATCTCCTCTAGAGCCAGGTCCGCATTACCAGCATAAATGAATGTATACAGAGCATGATATACTTTGGCCGTAGCTCTTATCGCAGGGTATATAGAATCTGCATGAAGACGCTTTATAAACATTTCTGCAAATCTTTCAAGCCCGGTCTTGGTGAGTATATTCCTATCCATATTTTTCAGTGCTACGCTTATCTCTATGGCAGTTGGTGTAAAATAGCCTGCAACATTATATCCTTTATGGCTATCAAAAAAGAGCTTATCTAGAAATTCTGCCATCCCAGAGAAATGTCCCTTAGAATATTCCATGTATGCATTGACCCATAAATATTCAAAACGGCAGAGATAATGGGCATCCCAGTCTTTAATGTGTTCTAGTTCCTGAAGTATATGGCGTGCCTTTTCATACCTACCACACTCTATAAGGATTACACTAAGCGTACTAAGCGCCCAACCTTCAACACTTGTAAGGCCCTTCAGGTTTGCGTGTGTCCGTATTGAGTCTAACAGCCCTATAGCCCTGGAGACCCTGCCTGCAAGCGCATAACAATGAGCTACTGCCAAATAGTATTCTAAAAGGATAGGATTGTCAGGAAGGTGCTCTGTATCTCCTGATATAGAATCAAAAACCCTCACTGCCTTAGAAATTTCTCCCCGCATATAATATGCTATGCCTAAAATTCGTTTTCTTGTATATGTTATCTCTGAATCTTTTAAAGATCTGCTCTTTTTGAAAAATGTGATAAATAAAGGTCTTACCTTTTTGAACCTGCCACGCCAGATAAGACTGGATAACCCATATACCATTGCCTTGAGTGTAAGTGATGATGCCTCAGACTCACTACAAATATGTATCACATTATCTACTATAGAATCCATCTCAGGAGAACTTCTGAAAAGTGGTATGGACTCGAATAGATCTACAAATGATTCTAAGAGCACCTGATCAATCTCTCTTGTACGGATAGTCTCGGGAATAAATTTAAACACATGGGAGATGGTTTCCATTCCAAGTTTGTTTTTCCCATGTCCAAATGCTTCTTTAATAGCATCTATCCAATATGGGATCGCTTTCTTTGTATCTCCTGCCATCTCCCAATGGTAAGCAATCTTGATTGGAGACATCTTCTCTCCAGAGTTAGTGAAATACTTTGCCATTTTAAGATGTAGTTCAGTGGAGATCTGATCTTTAGGACCTCCTTTAATACATTTATCTGTAAGCCTATAATAACCTATGCCCTTTGCCTTATTTGGGACAACCCATCCCTGCTTGATAAGGCTATCCATGATCTGGAGTAAATAGGTCGGTCTTATTACATCAGGTGTTAAAAAGTTTGAAAACTCATCTAAAGAAAACCACCCCCTTTTTGCTGCAAGGGCTAGGCAAATAACAAGATAATTTCTTATAGTTTGCTCTTTATGATTATTTCCAAAGTCTTGGATTTTAGTATTTAATTTCATACAAATCACTATAACTACCTTTTGTCATTATATCAACAATTTTCGCAATAACGACAGTAAATTGATTAATTAGTGAGCGTCTAGAACAATAAATTACTTGCTTGGCCTGCAAACTTGTCTGATTGCGATGTTTTTATAAAAAAATGAGATAACTTCTGTTTACTGGTGTTGCAAAGGATAATAAAGTGTCGTATTGTAACTATTGTATGGTCATAGCATAATAAAAGTGGTCACTAAAAAACTAAGAGGAGGTAAGATTGTATGGAATACAAAAACGTGGTCGTGGAGAAACAGGGCAATGTGGGGATTCTTACCCTGAACCGCCCACCAACCAACTCAGTAAACCTTGCTACATTAGAAGATATTGATAAAGCCCTTGATGAGCTGGAACAGGACAATGACATAAGGGTAGTAATAGTTACAGGTGCTGGTGAAAAGGGTTTTTCAGCCGGGTTTGACGTGAGTGATGCTGCAAATGCTGACAAGATTGGTCCAAAGGGACAAGAGGTATGGACAAGAGTAGATAGGTTTCCAAAACCTGTGATAGCCGCGATTAATGGGTATGCCCTGGGAGGAGGATGCGAATTAGCAATGGCCTGTCACTTCAGGATAATGATAGATGCCCCAAAGGCCAAGATCGGTCTGCCAGAGTTAAACCTCGGCATTATTCCTGGCTGGGGGGGTACACAGAGGATGCCCAGGATAATTGGCAAATCAAAGGCGCTGGATATGATTCTCTTCAGCAAAAGGATAACCGCACCTGAGGCCTTAGAAATAGGACTTATTGATAAGGTCTCTGCTCAGGGTGAGATAATGAAGGATGCCCTCGAACTTGCAAACAGATTGGCAAAGAGACCACCGATTGCTGTAAGTTGTGCTTTAAAGGCAGTTGCTACAGGTCTTGAGAAAGGACTCGACGAAGGATCAAAGGTTGAATTGGAAGGAGTCAGGACTGTATCAAAGTCAAAAGATGCTGCAGAAGGCATAACTGCCTTCATAGAAAAGAGAGAGCCTATATTTAAAGGAGAGTAAAAATTTAAGATAAGGAGGAATTTATTATGAAGTTGGAGGATATAAAAAAGATAGCGGTTATAGGTGCAGGGGCTATGGGTAATAGTATAGCTCAGGTTGGTATAATGGCAGGGTTTAGCGTTGCCATGAGAGACATTGAACAGGGCTTTGTGGATAATGGTGTTGAGAACATAAAGAATAGCATGGCCAAGTTGGTGAGCAAGGGCAAGATCACTGAAGATCAGAGGAACGAATGCATGTCTAGGTTACATCCCCTGGTAGACCTTGAAGCTGCTGTAAAGGATGCGGATCTAATAATAGAGGCTGCACCTGAGATCATGGACCTAAAGAAGAAAATCTTTGCTGAACTGGATTCTTTGGCACCAAAACATGCAATACTTGCCACCAACACATCCACTATGAGCATCTCAGAGATAGCCGAGGCAACAAGCAGACCTGATAAAGTCCTTGGTATGCATTTCTTTAATCCTGCAGTCATCTTGAAACTCGTCGAGGTAATTAAAGGAGCAAAGTCATCGGACGAGGCCATACAGGTTACCTACGACGTTGCTAAAAAGATGAATAAGATCCCTGTCATTGTGAAGAAGGATTCACCGGGCTTCATTTACAACCGGGTGACCGCACCTACGGGCCTTCTCCTTCAAAGAATTTTGGAGCTTGGTAGCCCTGCCCCTGAAGAATTCGACGCGGCATTCAAACCCTTCATGCCCATGGCACCATTCGAACTGCTAGATTATGTTGGGCTTGATATCGTATACCACACCCAGTCCTACTTCTCCAAGACCCTCTCTCCTGATTATGTGCCGACCAAGGCATTAAAGGCTATGGTAGATTCGGGAAATCTTGGGAAAAAGACTGGCAAAGGCATCTATGACTGGTCAGCTGGCAGGCCTCAGATCGACACATCAAATCCGACAAAAGAATTTGATCCAAATCATATGATAGCCTTACAGGTAAATGAAGCCACAAAGTTGATCGAAGAAGGTGTATGTGATGACCCGAAAGAGATCGATCTTGCCATGGCAAACGGAGGTGGAGGCATAGGTCCATTTACACTTGCCAAGAGCATCGGGTATGAAACCCTGATAAAAAAGTGCGAGGAACTTGCAGACAAATTTAAGGCAGAGGTCTTTAGGCCAACAAAGACCATGAGAGAAGGCAAGATCACAGTATAAGGATATTTAGGCGTAATCTTAGCACGGCCAAGCTTATAAATTAAAAGATTGGCCGTGCTTTTTCAGCGAGATGGGAGAATAATAATGCAGGTGCTTGATGGAATAAAAGTCCTCGATGTTACTCAATTTATCTCTGGATCTAGGTGTACACAGATACTTGCGGATATGGGTGCAGAGGTGGTACGGGTTGAGCCCCCTTCCGGAGAGACGTTTCGTTTGATCGTTAACCTTGTGCCAGGTGCAGAACGGGATTATTCTGTGTTAAACAGAAACAAGTATGGAATAACCTTGGACTGGCGCAAACCAGAAGGCCTGGATATAATGTGCAGGCTTGTAAGCCTCTCTGATATATTTATACACAATCTCATACCAGGCACTCTGGAGCGTTATCATCTTGGTTATGAAGGCCTTAAAAAGGTTAAAGAGGATATAATCTATGTATCTATATCAGGATTTGGGTCCACAGGTGTTAACCCAGAAAGAGCTGCATTTGATATTATAGCCCAAGCTACATCAGGGCAGTTCTGGTATGATACAGACGATCTAAAACCACCCACTAACCACTGGGCAGATATGATTAGCGGGGCATATGCAGCTATTGCTGTACTCTTTGCCCTCATTCACAGGATGAAGACAGGTCAGGGTCAATTTATTGATATATCTATGCAAGATGTACTTTATTTCAATAACTATCGGGCAATAATGGACAAGGGCATGTGGCCTATAATGGATCAGGTAGAAAAAACCCTGGGAAGAGAATTAGATAACGTCTTAAACTCAGAAGACCGTATGCCTTTTTATGGTTTTTTTAAGTCTAGCGATGGAAAAGTAGCTATTGTAGCGCTTACCCAAAGGCAGTGGGGGGACCTAGCGCAAATAATTGGTCACCCTGAGATGGCAGACGACCCCAGGTTTTCAAATGTAATAGCCCAAATCCATAATCATGAGGAAGCTGTTAGACGTATAGAGAAATGGACATCTGTACATACATCTAAAGAAATCGTAGAAATCCTGGAGGCCAAAAAGATACCTTGTGGGATCGCATATACCATCGAAGAGGTTATTGAAGATGAGAATCTAAAACAACGTGGGATGTTTCAAAAGGTACGCCACAAAAGATATGGTGATGTCGATGTACCAGGAATACCATACAAGTTTTCAGAAATCTCTGGCAGTATCAATACGCCCGGACCAGATCTTGGAGAGCATAATCATTATATCCTAAATAAATGGCTTGGCTATAGTGAGGAAGAGGTAAATAAGTTACATGAAAAGGGTGTTATTTAAAATCAGCCTTCGCGTCCGCTTCGGCGGACAAGAAGGCTTGAGTTTGATTCCCCGATTTCTTGCTGCGGATAAGAGGCATAAGCTTGCTCTGGGGTTCATACCATTGATTTATATTAAATAGTTTAGTAATAAATTTTCGATAAAACATTGATATGTTCTGTAT
>JAGGYK010000315.1 GCA_021162585.1 Deltaproteobacteria bacterium | reverse complement strand
ATTTTAAATAGTTATTAGGGTTGGACTTTTTACGAGTGCATCATAAGTAGATAATACTTTTTTTCTTCTCCATCATTGGGAGTATAACCTCCTGTTATTTTTGTATATAACGTACATTATTTTATAAGTTTATCAGATCCCGCATGGCAAGACCTTTTTTGCTCGCAATCTTCTCCCCGCGCTGGACAGCCAGTAACCTGCGCATAATGGTGGTTATAGAGTGTCCCCTTGTTTCTAAAAACAACTTTACCCCCTTCTTTTCATTCCCTCCCAATATTTATCCTCCAGCTCCCTCTTAAGCAATTTACCATCCATATGCCTCGGCAATTCATCAACAAATTCAACGAGCCTTGGAAGTTTAATTCCATGTAGCCCATCTTTCTTACAGTGCTCTATTATTTCATCTGTGCTTGATTGTTCACCTTTTCTAAGCTGAATAATCGTAGATGGGGCTTCCCCTCCCCTGTTGTTTTTGCACATACCTTGATTTTTTTGACGTCTCTAGAAATGGAAATTTTCCTGTTGCTCACGTAAGAGTGTAATACCAAGTTGCAATCAATTATTACGAAGAGTGTGAACGACGAAACAATCCCATTGATTACAGTCAGCTAGAGATTGCTTCGCCCGCCTCAGGCGGGACAATATGGGCATTACGTAAAGGCCTTGCGGAGACTTCTTTGCGCCTCAAGCTATCAGCTTTAGCCGATAGTAGTTGACTTTCTAAGCCTATTTAAGAGTCTGATTCAGGGGACCTTACAGATAGCACTGGACAATGTGCCCTTTTTACTACCTTTTCTGCAGTAGAGCCAAATAGTATTTGTTTCAAGCCCGTACGTCCACGTGTGCCTATAACAATAAGATCTACTTGTTCCTTCTTTGAAAAATTAATGA
This sequence comes from Deltaproteobacteria bacterium, assembly GCA_021162585.1. Taxonomy (GTDB): domain Bacteria; phylum Desulfobacterota; class Desulfomonilia; order UBA1062; family UBA1062; genus JAGGYK01. The sequence goes on along the minus strand of JAGGYK010000315.1, from coordinate 8,789 downwards.
TTTCATTGAATGGTATACCATGAACTATATATGTGTCACATGTGGTACCAGAGGGTACTAATGTATTTGCTATCTCTTCCAGCCTTTTTGCAGCATTGTTTTCGAACTCAGCGTATAGCTGGGGCAGAACACTTAAATTTAGATTAAATTCCGAGAACTCAGTAAAATCCTGAAGTACATGAAGCAGATATAATCTTGCCTTAAAAAATTTGTTTAAGCCTGTGGCATACTGGAGTGCATATTGCGCGGATGTACTGAAATCAGTCGGTATAAGTATTTTTTCAATCATACAATAGAAATTAATTCATCTTTTGATTTTGTCAAGACCTTCAGAAATTTTAATGGGGTCAGGTCTTCAAACTTGACATAGGGAGGGATTTGTAATAGGGCCTACTGCTGTATGTCAGGCAAGATTGAAAGTTAAGAGAGATGAAGGAAGACAGCAGTTTAAAAAAGACCGTGCTGGATATTGAGAGGGAGTTGTTTAGTGAAGAATGAAGACCTAACCCCAAGCAACTTACATATGTCGAAAGCAAAGATTACTGTCATGGGAAGCTTTATCGTTGACTTAATGGCGAGGGCCTCTCATCTTCCCGTCACTGGCGAAACAGTCAAAGGAAGCGAGTTCAAGATCGGGCCTGGCGGAAAAGGGTCGAACCAGGGCGTGGCAGCTCAGCGCTTGGGCTCTGATGTAACCATGATCACCAAGATCGGAAACGACTTTTTCGGCCATGAGGTAGCGCTGAAAAGCTTTGAAAATGAGGGGATGGACACCTCCTTTGTGTTCAAAGATGAAGATCGCTCTACTGGCACAGCCCTCATCATGGTAGATGAAAACACAAGCGAGAACAAGATCGTGGTGACTTTGGGTGCATGTGATAACATCACTGAAGATGAGATAGAAAAGGCAAGAAAATCAATTGAAAATTCAACCGTGTTTTTGACCCAACTTGAAACAAACATGGAATCAGTAGAAAAGGCAGTGGATATTGCCCATCAAAAAAGGGTGAATATCATCCTCAACCCTGCACCAGCCCGCGAGGTATCGGGAGAAATCCTGAAGAAAGTCAATATCTTAACCCCCAATGAGGTAGAAGCTTCCATATTATCAGGAGTACAGATCAACACCGTTGAGGATGCCAAGAAAGCAGCCTACGTACTGATGGATAAGGGTGTTGGAAATATGATCATCACCTTAGGCAGCAAGGGGGCGCTCGTAGTCACCGCCAGCACTGAGAAATTCATCGAGAGCCGCAAGGTCCATGTGGTGGATACCACAGGAGCCGGAGATGCATACAACGGAGGCCTTGCTACCGCATTGGCAGAAGGCATGGACATCTTTGAGGCAGCGGCCTTTGCAAATGCGGTTGGGGCACTTTCCGTCACAAAGATCGGTACTGCCCCTGCCATGCCCTACAGGGAAGACCTCAATAGCTTTTTAAAAACTACATAACAAGTGAGGGGACTTCATGAAGATACATGAATACATTGATCACACCTTGCTGAAACCGGAGGCAATAAAAGGCCAGGTCATCAAGCTTTGCACAGAGGCAAAGGAATATGGCTTTGCATCTGTATGCGTGAATCCATATTACACCTCGCTCGTTGCCAAAAAGCTTAAAGGCTCTGAGGTAAAAAGCTGCGTGGTCATTGGCTTTCCTTTGGGAGCCATTCCAAAAGAGGTAAAGGCATTTGAGACAGAGACTGCAGTAAAAGCCGGTGCCCAGGAAGTAGACATGGTCATAAATATCGGGGCATTGAAAGCAAAAGACTTTGATGTGGTGGAAGAAGACATCAAGGCGGTCGTGGAAGCAGCCAAAGGCAAAGCCCTGATAAAGGTAATTATTGAATGCTGTCTTTTAACTGACAAGGAAAAGATAGAAGCGTGCGAGCTTGCGGTGAAAGCAGGAACACATTTCGTCAAGACCTCAACCGGTTTCAGCACTGGTGGTGCCACCTTAAAAGATGTCGCCCTTATGCGGAAGACCGTTGGAGACAAAGCTGGGGTAAAGGCATCTGGCGGAATCCATGACTTAAAGACCGCCCTTGCCATGATTGAAGCCGGGGCAACAAGGATCGGGACTAGCTCTGGGGTTAAAATTATGCAAGAGGCAATGCAAAACGGATGAACCGCTTCATCCAAAAGGGTCGGATCAAACCCCTTGCTTGAACAGGTCATGCCAGAAAGAGAATGGAAACTAGGTGTGAAAGATGTGCATGTAATTCCAAGGTCAGAAGGTTTTGAATATGACGTGTATATGTGCTGGAATATTCAGTCTCAAATTGATCCGTCATGTGCACCTGGCGGCAAGTATCTTATGACTGCTTACGCACCGGTTACTGAGAAGCAAGCAAAAGACAAAGGCCTGATGGTGAAGGCCTGCAAACACATCATAAATTATCTGGAAAGGCGCTACCCTGGATTTAAGAAGAGTGTTGACTGGGCACTTTTTCCAACCTGTTGGAAACTTGAGGGGGTTGCTAAATCAAAATCTCAGGCCGGAACCCTCAAGGCACCAGTAGAGGCGCCTGGTATTCAGGGGCTCTATTTTACTGGCGACACAGTTAAGGGTTACGGAGTGGCCATGGATTGTGCTGTGGCAGCAGCCCTGATTTGCGCTTCACGAGTTACGGGCAAGGATTATGGAGTATCATAAGTAGACAAGGGGATAAGGGGGTCTTTTATGTCTTATACCAAAACAGATTCAGACTTTATTAGCAATGGAACAAGATGTGCCGGGTGGCTGTATCTCCCCGAGGGTGTCCTGGAGCCTCCAATCGTAATTATGGCTCATGGCCTTGCAGCTGAAAGGACTTTTAGGCTTCCAGCCTATGCTGAAAGGTTTCTTGAAAAAGGTATGTCTATCTTCCTTTTTGACTATAGAAACTTTGGGGATAGTGATGGATTGCCAAGGAATCTGGTAAATCCGTTCCGACATATTCAGGACTGGAAGGCAGCCATTTATCATGTCCGTACCCTTAAGGGGATTAATACAAATAAAATAGGTCTGTGGGGGACATCATTTAGTGGAGGCCACGTAATTGTAACAGCAGCATCAGACCCTAAGATAGCTGCCATTGTATCGCAGGTGCCCTGGATGGATGGAATATCATCAGCTCTCATGGTGGATTGGAAATACACTATCACAGCTATGGTTTCAGCTTTCAGGGATATTCTAAAAACCATTGCCTTAAGAGAACCTTATTATGTACCAGTAGTGGGTGAGCCAGATACCTTTGCTGTCATGAACAGTCCAGATTGCAAGCCTGGCTATATGGCCTTAGTGCCGAGAGGCTCTTCCTGGAAAAATGAATGCCCGGCCAGGATTTTTATCTACTTACTCATTTACAGGCCACTATCTTTTGCAGAAAGAGTGAAATGTCCAGCTTTGCTGATAATGGCTGAAAAGGACTTTGGTATTTCTCCAAAAGCAGTGGAGAAATGTGCTGACAGGATGAGCAATGCCACACTGATTCGCTTGCCAGTCGGTCACTTTGAGCCCTACGTAGGAGACCTATTCGAGCAAACAGTGGAGAAACAGACCAACTTCTTGAAAGAACATTTGTTTTAGAGACAATTGAGTATATGAGGAGGAAATGAAATACAAGATCTAATCTTGATGAACTCGCAAAAAGTCGGATTTAGTGTATATGTCATTTCGAATATCAGGGAGAAATCTTGTCTTTTTAAGATGTTATAGAATAAAGATTTCTCGCTTTGCTCGAAATGACAAGTTAAAAAAGACTTTTTACGACTGCGTCAACCTTTGCCAAAAGAGCGTATAATTGAGGATTGTTCCAAAAGCAAGATAACTCCATATTTTCCTTGCCATGAGATATTGGTTAATGTATTAATGCTGCAAAAATTCTAAGGAAACACAATGACGCGACCTAATACTTATTTAATGGAAAACCAGGAAGAGGCTGTACGACTTGACATTAAAACAGATCCAGAAGCAGTTCAAAGACAAGCCATCTGGTGCGGGGTGAAACCCGGGCTCCGAGTGCTGGATGCAGGGTGCGGATCTGGAAAGACAACCTCTATTCTCCATGAAATGGTTCAGCCAGGAGGTGAGGTATTAGGAGTTGATTATTCAGAGGAAAGAATCCACTATGCCAAGGAGCATCATGGTAAGAGACCAGGCATTGACTTTCAACTGCGTGACATTAGAGAGCCCCTTGATGACCTGGGACAGTTTGATATTATCTGGGTTAGATTTGTATTAGAATACTACTGTATCGGAAGTTTTGAGATTGTCAAAAATCTTATGGCTAGCTTGAAACCAGATGGTTACCTTTGTCTGCTGGATCTTGATTATAACTGTCTTAGCCATTATGAACTGCCTGCTAAGATGGGAAGCATCCTCATTAAGCTCATGGACAATATGCAACAAAAATACAACTTCGACCCCTATGCAGGGAGAAAACTGTATTCCTATCTGTACGATCTGGGTTATAGAAATATCCAGGTACATCTTATGGCACACCATCTAATCTATGGAGAAATAAGGCCTGAGGACAACTTCAACTGGACAAAGAAGGTAGAGGTAACTTCCATAAGAGCCAAGAACCTATTTGAGAAATATCCTGGAGGCTGTGATGCATTTTTTGCAGACTTTAAAAAGTTCTTTCATGACCCAAGACGCTTTACCTACACCCCTCTGATCATGGTTAAGGGGATGAAGCCTGTCTCGGATTAACTTCCATGATCTAACCCGCAACGTAAGACAGTCGATAGTCGACAGTCAATAGTCGGTAAAAACAGAATTAAGGGGCAAGGATCAAGGGATAAGACCAAGATAGGTAAATAATTTCCATTTTGGGTGTAAAAACTTTCTCTTAGATATGCTTGCCCCCTGTAATTTAGAATAGATCCTTTTAAACAACTATTTGATTTATCAGTATAAATCAGGTAAATGAAAAAATGATATACATGGCATGTATGTTGCGATATTCTATTTATTGAAATCAATAAAGTGGATCGTATGGAGGGGGTATGCATGAAAGATCTTAGAAGAGTTCTCCTTTCAACCCTGGCTGTATTATTTTTAAAACATAAGTTGACAGACTGAAGATGTCAACCCTGATGGTTGACAAGGCCTTGCAATCTATTTTTTGGCATACCCGAAGATAGGAATTTTTAGATGCGAATGGAGCAAGAAAATGAGCAGGCACAGATCAGATCCCTTTCTTTTATATAGAGGAGAGTCCTTTTTAACCACTTCAGAACAAACATATCTTAACGAGGGAATCATAGAAGATGAACCTGGTGAGCCACTCAAGTTATTCAATCACGTGCAGCTACTAGAGAAACTCGAATCTGCCAAGATAGTAAAACAAAAGGATCTGATCAATAAGCTCAATTACATACATTTTCAGAATGGTTTTATACTTATTCATCTTCGCTATCCCAAATACGAAGAGGATATTCTTCTGTATACTTATCCTGAACCCTGCTTGGGAAACGAGTTTATCTGCCGCTTAGTTAACTCTAAAGTTATGGGCCTGGATGAGTATACATTTCTGCATCTTCTCATTCCGAGTGATCAGTTTATAATAGTAGTCCCAGCCAAGTTACAAAGCATCAACAAAAACTATCTTACGTTTCACCTTCCGGATGAGAGTTATGCTGTTAATAACCGGCGGACTAGGAGATACATCTGCCAAGGTATAGAAGCAGAGCTGATCCAGAACGCTTTCCTGGCTAAAGGAGAATTAGTGGATTTTAGCCCCATGGGCCTTCGCATTAAAGTCAGGCCAGCACCACACTGCTCTTTTAACTGGTTCAATCCCGATGCGCCGGTTATTATAAGTTTGCGCAAGGGTCATCAAATTCTTTTTTCAGGCACTTGTCGTTCTATTCGTAAGACAAATGATCCTCAAGAAAAGAAAATCGTTCTAGCTCCCTTAAATAATCAAATAAACAGATTCAAAAAGGAGGAAATACGCAACCCACGTCAGCACTTGGGATCAGCATTTTCTATTATCTTCAATCATCCTTTTTACAACAAAAGAGTCCAACGCGAAGGTTATGACATTTCTACCTTAGGGTTCTCTGTTCTAGAAGAGGTCAATGATAATACTTTGATACCAGGTATGATCATCCCTGACCTTACCATCATTTATACTGGCAGCTTTAAGATGAAATGCTCTGCCCAGGTAATCTATCGCCAGGAGAAAAAAGAGGAAACCGTCCAATGTGGTCTTGCCATTCTTGATATGGATATTAGTACTTATAGTAGGTTAGTCCACATTATAAGCAACACCATTGACCCTCACGCCTATATTTCTACTGAAGTTGATATGGATGCTTTGTGGGAATTCTTCTTCAATACAAACTTTATCTACCCCAAGAAGTATGGGTTTATCAATCTCAATAGAGAGGAATTTAAGAAAACTTATCAGAAGCTCTATCAAGAAAAACCGGAGATTGCCGAGTATTTCATCTACCAGGAAAACGGAAAAATTTATGGCCATGCTTCTATGGTAAAGGCCTACGATCGGACCTGGCTGCTTCATCATCTTGCTGCGAGGCCTATGAGCGGCCAGCGGACTGGTTTCCTCGTACTGAAACCACTTATGCACTATTTGGACGGTCTATATCGCTTGCCCTCTGCAAAAACGGATTATGTGATATGTTATTTTCGGCCAGTAAACAAGTTTATGAGTGCTGCGGTTGGTGATTATACCAAGTATTTGAACAACCCTCTAGGATGCTCTTCAGATTTGTTTTCCTATCTAACATACCCTATCCTTTCCAAAGGAACTCAACTCCCGGAGGGATGGGTATTGAGGGAATCATCACCCTCTGATCTATGGGAGCTAGATCGATTCTATAGAAATCATTCCAGAGGTCTGCTGCTAGATGTCATGAGCCTGGGACATAAGAAGCTGGGCAATGAATCACTGGAAGAGATTTATAAAAGGCTTGGTTTTATAAGAAAATGGAAGACGTATTCGTTGAGGCATAAGGGTAACCTAAATGCTGTTCTGATTGTTGATCAATCAGATATGGGAGTTAATCTGTCCGAACTCCTCAATTGCATCAAGATTCTGATAGTTGATCAAGAAAATCTTCCCTGGGAAATATTGTCCTCAGCTATTTCAAATTTGACAAATGTCTATCATACAGAAAAAGTTCCCATTCTCATTTACCCTACTGACTATGTTGAATCGAGAAATGTTCCCTGGGAAAAACAATATCAACTATGGATATTAGATGTCCGGTATGGCTGTAAATACATAGGATATCTGGGGGAAAAATTTGGAATAAGTCTCGGGTGATTCCTTATCATAAAACTATATACTAAGACATTGTAGCATCATAGGATGTTTTTGATCCCAATTTCGTCATTTTAATTAAATAGAATCTTTAGTGTTTCAAAAAAACTTAAAAGATTTTAGTTGTGTAAAGAAAAAGCCGATGTGGAATATTAATAGAATATTAATAGAGGTATTATGCTGAGAGAACAGGGTTGTTCATCCAATACTTTGCTACAAGCAATGTCCCGGCATCCGCATCAAAAGTTAGGAGTACTAGGGATAATCTATGTGATAAGGTGACATGTTTCAGATGGATCCGTATACCCGAAATACAACCAAGTCTTATTCTGGATAGGTGATGACTAGGATGGAAAACGTTCCACTTTACAGTAGTCGGATCATAAAGACTTATGTGGAATATCTGAAGGAATATTATCCTGAGGTAGATATTGTTCCTATTTTAGAGTATGCAGAGATGAGGGCCTATGACCTGGAGGACCAGGGGCACTGGTTCAGTCAACGTCAGATAGACCGCTTTCACGAGGCCTTGGTTGAAAAGTTGGATAACCCTAATATCTCCCGCGACGCTGGTCGCTACGCTATGTCCTCAAAGGCATCTAGTATTTTACGACAATATGCTACGGGATTTATGACTATAGGGAGTGCTTACTCGTTAGGGCAAAAAATTGCTGCTAATATAAGCCGTGCCACCACTTTTAAAACCAGAAATCTAGGGGACAATAAGATCGAGTTAACGTCTACCCCCAAACAGGGTGTGCATGAAAAGCCCTACCAATGTGAGAATCGAATAGGACAGTTGGAAGCCCTGGCCAAGGTATTCACCAAAAAGTATGCCAATGTTGAACATCCCACTTGCATACATAAGGGCGGAGACTGCTGTCGCTACATTATCTCCTGGGAGAAAACTCCCTCTCTCTCCTGGAAATTGGTACGTAATTATTCTCTTTTACTCAGCATCTTGGTCTCTGTAGTCCTCTTCTTTGTCTTACCACCTATGTATTGGACTGTTCTGATCTTCCTCTGTGGTTTTTTCACTATGGTATTCTCATCTTATTCAGACCATCTTGAAAAAAAGGAGCTGGCCAACACCATTAAAACTCAAGGCGATGCAGCCAAGGACCTTTTAGATGAGATGAACATCCGCTACAACGATGCATTGCTTATACAGGAAATCGGACAGGCTAGTTCTACGATTTTAAATATTGATAAGTTAATTAACACTGTTGTGAGTATTATGGAGAAGCGCATGGATTTTGATCGAGGTATGATTATGCTTGCCAATGAAAAAAAGACCCGGCTCACCTACATCGCTGGCTATGGTTACAGTAAGGAGCAAGAAGAGCTTTTGCAACAAACCAAGTTTCATCTTGATAAATCTGACTCCAAGGGGACGTTCGTATTAGCCTTTAAAGAGCAACGGCCTTTTTTGGTAAATGACATTTCAGAGATTGAAAAAGACCTCTCAGAAAGGAGCCAGGAGTTCGCTAAACAGATAGGGGGACAGT
>JAGGYK010000027.1 GCA_021162585.1 Deltaproteobacteria bacterium | reverse complement strand
TCATATAGCCCCCATGTCCTGTCGGAGACACTGAAGGATGAAAACAAAACAACATCCCAGTCCGCTGTCTCCCCCGTCTCAAACTGACCCCCGGCCCCTGATCCCTGACCCCTATTTTCATATAAACCCATCAACTTCGAACCTAGAACTTTGAACTTTGAACCTAGAACCTCGTTCCGCAGAACTTTCCGGGAATTTATATCTTCTCGGCTACAAGATCCCTGGATGCAGGAATACCACCCAGGGCATGTGCATACCGCACTGCATTTAACAATGCCATCCGTGCAGCCTGAGCAGCTATTACACCCAGGTGCAGCGGGTGTGCTGATTTTTCTCCTACAGAGAGACAAAATACAATGTCGCCATCAAATGGTGTGTTATATGGCGATATATGTCTTGCAAGTCCATGACCTGCCATACGTGCCACCTGCATGGCTGTGAGCTTATCCATGGTTGCATTTGTTATTATAAGACAAAGAGTGGTATTAGTTGGACTACCTACATGTTTCCTCACCTCTCCACTTAATATGCTCTCATAAGAATTGATAAATCCAGTGTTATCTCTAGCACCTGATATAATGCTGTCCCTTTCATCCAAAATATCACCAAAGGGGTTTGCTACCACCAGGGCCCCAACCTTTATATCACCCGCACCCTCTACCATGCTGGATCCCAGGCCTGTCTTTGTTGCACCTATAACCCCCCTTAATTTACCTGATGTAGCCCCTGTTCCTGCCCCTATGCAGCCTTGTTTTACTGGCCCAGATGATGCATTAAGGCATGCATCATATGCCATAGAAGGTGTAGGCCTTGCCCCTGCATCCATAAATGAAAGATCATATATAACTGCAGTGGGCACTACAGGCACCTTTGCAACAATCAGATCCAGGCCTATTCCTCTTTCCTCCAGGAATTTACTTACCCCTGTTGCTGTACCAAGGCCAAATGCAGACCCTCCGGCAAAGCAAATCGCGTGCACTTCAAGGCCTGGATGCATCATGTTAAGTGAATCGATTTGTCTGGTAGATGTAGCCATGCCCGTTATGTCCACAGCTCCAATACCAGGTCTGTCAAAGAGGATTACTGTGAGCCCTGTCCCTCCTTTTAAGTCTGTAGAATGTCCAACCTTTACACCGCTAATCGCTGTTATTGTATCATTCCTTTGGCCTGGCATCTCTGATAACTCCCAACTCTTAACTCTTAACTCTTAACTCTTAACTCTTAACTCTTAAAGGGTATCATTTTTTCGCCTTGACATCTGTTATGGTCCCGTCAAACTGCGATATGATTTCCTTTACTATAGGAGATTGGATGGCCTCAGCGTTCAGGTCAGGTAGTTTTTCGTTCACCAAAGGCGGAGCGGATGGAATAGGGGAATTGTTGGCGCCTGTCTGCTCAGGCAGGCTGCTTTGACTGCTTAGATCTCCTTTTACTTCTTCTATTTTTATGTTGATCTCTTTTTTAAAAAAGGTAGAAGTCACTTGCTTAATTTCTGGTAGCATCTTTTTTATCTGCTCTGTCAAAAATGGGGTAGGTGTACTTATTATAATCTTATTCTCATCCTCTAAAACAGATGATGCCTTGGAGAGCACAGCAAAGATGGGGGAATCATGATTTTTAATATATGACATGAATCCATCCCATGACTTTGGCAGACTTGAGAGTGGTTTTTTAAACTTATCTGTTGTATGTGCAGGCGGAGACTCTACTTTTGCAACTGTTCTCCTGGATGAAATCGCATCTATTAACTGGCTCAGATCAACAAGCCTAGGCGCAGCAATAACCCTCAAAAGTATAGTCTCTAGTGTGATCTTTGGCAGGGCAGAATGCCTGAGGTCTTCTTCAGAACGTATAAGCACACCCAGGGCCCTGTGTATCTCCTCAAAGGAGATGTCCTTTATAATCTCTTTTAAAAAGGCTATTTCTTCCTTAGGGAGCGTTTTTATGTCATAGCCAATCTTTAATACCATCATATTCCGAAACTGCTCCAGCAAAGACTTATATAGCTGATTTAGATCCTGTCCATACTGGTATATGCTATCTATCAATTCAAGGAGGGATAGCGTATCTCTATTTACTATGGAAGAGAGGACATCATGTATTATGGAACGCCCTACCATGCCTAGGAGTGTCTCTATTGTATCTAATGTAATCTCCTTGATATTTGTTGCTGCCACATGTTCCAGGATACCCTGTGCATCCCTCATGCTTCCATCTGCCTGGAGGGCAATGGTCATTATAGCATCATCAGTAATATTAATCTCTTCTTTGTTTGCGACAAATTGTAGATGAGAAACAATATCTCCCACAGGAATACGTCTGAAATCATACCTCTGGCACCTGGAGAGCACAGTGGGTGGGATTTTATTGAGTTCAGTTGTGGCCATGATAAATATTACATGAGGTGGTGGTTCTTCGATCGTTTTGAGCAAGGCATTAAAGGCAGATTTAGACAGCATATGCACCTCATCTATGATAAACACCTTATACCTTGCAACAGATGGTGCATAACGTGCATTTTCTATAATCTCTCTTACATTATCCACCCCTGTGTGGGAGGCGGCATCAATTTCAAAGACATCTATTGCTCTCGATGCGGTAATGTCCTTGCATATGCTACACTCATTGCATGGTCTGGTAGATGGCCCTTTTTCGCAGTTTAAGGCCTTGGCCAGTATTCTTGCAACAGATGTCTTACCCACACCCCTGGGACCAGAAAAGATAAAGGCATGAGAGATACGACCTGTATCAATTGCGTTTTTAATAACTGTTGTTATGTGATCCTGGCCCACAACATCTTCAAAAAGTTGCGGTCTGAATTTCAGAGCAATGACTTGGTACATAATTTACACCCTAGACATTTTATAATCTCTATTAAAGCTATATGCAACTATATACATCTATTCAATGCAATTACTCAGGAGACAGGAGTCAGAATCCAGAATATTTGTTGGAAAACTATCGCTAAGCTTGTACATGGATAAAACAAATTGATGCGCTTTTTGACAGACTATCAAATCCCTAAATGTTCGTGCCCGCTTCCTCAATACAAAAGGCCCTGTAAGGGGCCAGGCCTTAACATACACATACAGCTTCCTGCTTACCGCTGCTCCCTCCCGGGCCTGACGGGGTTCACAGTGCCGTACTGTATGAGACCTGGCCCCTTACAGGGCCTTAATCTATTGGCGGAGAGAGAGGGATTCGAACCCTCGGTACTGTGTTTAGCAGCACACACGATTTCCAGTCGCGCCCCTTCGGCCTCTCGGGCATCTCTCCGTATCCCTGGCGGAGAGGGTGGGATTCGACCCCACGGTCCCTGTTTCCAAGGACAGCCGATTTCGAGTCGGCCCCGTTATGACCACTTCGGTACCTCTCCTATCGAAGGGCCTTAAAAAATTTACTCAGCAATAAACTTGATTCTTCTGCAAAAACCCCTGATATAATCTCTGGCCTGTGATTGAAATCCATATCAAAGGCCTTTACCATGGACCCGACAGCGCCATATCTACTATCAAATGCACCAAAGATCAATCTGCTTATCCTGGCATGAACTATAGCTCCCACACACATAATACAGGGTTCCAGCGTTACATATAGGCTTGAGCCGATAAGCCTGTAATTGCCAAGTCTTTTAGCTGCTTCTCTTATTACCACAATTTCTGCATGTGCTGTAGGGTCTGAATCCTTTATAACTGTGTTATGACCCTTTACAACTAAATCCCCTGCAACAAGCACAGCGCCTATTGGGATCTCTCCCAACTCTGCCGCCTTTTTTGCCTCATCCATGGCCAGTTTCATAAAAGTCCGCTCTTTATAGAAAGAACAATCAATCCTACCTGGCATCTACCACCAAGCCCCCTCTTAGTCAATACCTGGGAGATAAATATAGATAGGCCCAAATACTTTGTCTGGCTTTATCCCTATTGTATCAAGATTCTTCTTTGTAGCCTTGCCATCTTTTTTCATAATATCTATAGCAATACAGGAATGGGCATCGTGTATATCAATAGTATTGGTTAAAGGAATGGTTTTGCCATGAGCATAAAAAGCGAGCCTATCCCTGTTGGTTATTACCTTGCTACCTGGCCTGATCTGAGAGAAGATCCATTTGCCTGCCTCTTTTCTTGCTACTTTATCAGGATCAGGTGGGCTAAATGCCTTATCAGCCCACATAATGGGACAGGAGATTATGGCGATTACAGCAAGGACTTTAACAGGCTTATTTATCGATTTGACAGATCTAACACAGGCATAAGAGGCCATGGGATACAGCCATACAATAGGTGCTAAAAGATATCTGTCAGAAGTCCAACCCATTATAGATAAAACCACAAAGAAGATAGCAAGTGCCAGGCATAGGTGGATATAATATGCATTGATTCTGGAAAAATAAAGGGCAAGACAACCAAAAAAGACAATTAGATAATTGCCTGTTGCGAAAAAATTGCTTATAATATTTAGTCCTGACTTTAACATACCGATGAAACCAGGCCAGGCAGATAGCAAAGCTATAACTGCAAAGCCCTTTCTATTGAATATAGCCAATTCCGGCTTCAAGAGTATTAATAAAATTATCGCTCCTACAGGTGATGCCAAAATAATGACTCTCAAGGGCAGGCCTTCTTTTTTGCGAAAGGCCCACATAATAATCCATGCACCTAAAAAAAATAGCGCTGTAGTTCTTACCATTGTCCCAAGTAGTAATAACAACACGCCTGATATAAGATATATAGCCTTCTCAACCCGTTCTACATTAGTTCCTTTTAAGATCAGATAGTTTCCCCAGAGAACAAATGAGAGCAATAAAGATTCCTTGAGGCAATCAACAGAGCGATCTATAAGCTCTCTGTTAGAGATCAAGAATAACACGGACAGTAATGCTACCAACCTGTTTTTGAATATAAACTCACTCACCTTGTATATACCAAGGCAAGCCAATATAAACCCCAGAGCAGAAATCAGCCTCCCTGACGTTTCAAGATCCAGGCCCAAAACCTTTGAAAAGCCAGCTAAAAGCAACGGGAACAAAGGAAGCTGAGGCCTTGCAAGGCCGTCTAGGAACCTGCCCTCTAAAAACAGGCCCGCCGTAGGGATATACTGGAATGCACCATCCCTTGAGATGATGTCATAATTAAGCCAGGCAGGGAGAAGGGCTAAAAATGCAACTGCCAATACCATCCATGTAATACGATACGATGGCCAACTATCTATAGATTTTATTGCATCAAACATAAGATTAGTTAAAAAATATTGTAATATGGGGTTATTAAAAGTTATTCATGGTTATTCATGGTTATTCATAGTTATTAGGTTGTTATTCATGGTTATTCATGGTTATTCATAGTTATTAGGTTGTTATTCATAGTTATTCATAGTTATTCATAGTTATTCATGGTTATTTGTGGTTATTTGTGGTTATTTGTTGCCCGATTCTTTACTGATGATATAAAATTATTCAACTTTACTCCCAAAGTATTGAGCCTTTCTGATACCTGGCTGTAAGTCTCTCCTGAAATAAAATGTCTCTCATATAACAATTCTACCCAATGTTTTGATTCCCAAAGCGAACCACGGGCATTGTAATAAAACTTGACCGAGTCTAAATAGTGGTACCTGCCATAGCCCTCGGCAATGTTTGCACCTACTGAATCAACAGCCCTTATAAATTGCTGACCAATAGAAAATTTGACGTCATTTCCCATTTCTCTATATACATTCCACGCAGTTTTACTAATCTCTCTCGAGATTTTGTAAACTTCAAGCCTATTAAGCTCCACCCAACCCCTCCCACAAATAACTACAAATACACCACCAATAACTACAAATATACCACCAATAACTACGAATACACCATCAATAACTACGAATATACCACCAATAACTACTTAATAACCATCAATAACTACGAATATACCATTAATAACAACTTAATAACCATCAACACACCGCGAATAACCAATTACCCTCTCCAATCCGGTATTCACAAAGCATCTCTTTCCTCAATACGCCCCCTGCTTTTTCAGTACTGCACCAAACGTCCTTATAATGATCTCGATATCCAGCCACAAAGACCAGTTTTTGGCATAGTACTCATCGAGTAGCACCCTCTCGTCATAGTCGATATCGTTCCTGCCGGATACCTGCCAGAGCCCTGTAATACCCGGGGTTACCTTGAAAAAATACCTTGCTTTTTCCCCATATTTCTCAACTTCGTCTGATACTATGGGCCTCGGGCCAACAAGGCTCATTTCGCCCTTAAGGGCATTCCATAATTGCGGCAACTCATCAAGACTCGTCCTGCGCAAGAATGACCCTACTCTCGTAACCCTGGGATCTTCTTTGAGCTTAAAGTCTTTATCCCATTGGGCACGGGCCTCAGGATCATTTGCCAGGAGTTCTTCAAGGGTCTCCTTTGCATTTTCCACCATTGTCCTGAACTTGTAGCATGTAAATGTGTTTCCATCTTTTCCCACACGTGTGTGGCCGAAGAATACAGGCCCTCTGGAACTGAGCTTAATCAGGATGGCTAGGATAAGAAACAGCGGAGAGAGTACAACAAGACCCAACAAAGAAAGCACAATATCAAATATACGCTTTATCGCCCTGTTCCGGGTCCTCGCAAGCCTATCCTCTATCTCTAAAAGGAGCATTCCGTCCAGATCATGTGTCTGAACCCCGGCAGAGGCCAGCCCATAGAGATCTGGGAGCACCTTTACCACAGGGGCAATCTTTGCTGCCTTCTCTACAATATCCACAAGTTCCCTGGATGATGCGCCTGGTACGGCAACTATAACCTCGCTCGCATTCAACCTTATCTCATCAATATCATCTAACTTCCCAAACATCGGCAATCCAATATCTTTATCAGTACTATCTACAAGCACAGCACCCACAGGCGTCAGCCCCCAGTCAGGATGCTTATTTAGATTGCATACAAGCTGCCTTAGGGCATCTGCCCTGCCTACCAATGCCACATCCCTTGACCAAAACCCTATCTTCCTGGACAAAGACCTGCATAACCTCCTTGCTAACGGAAGTAACATCAGAGAAGCGATGAAAGAAAGGATTATTACAGGCCTTGAAAACTGTATCGCCGTCTTGGTGACAAAGGTCAATACAATCAATATAGTAAAGGCTAAGACATTGCCCTTGAGCAGGGATTTGGTTTCCTCCCAAAAGCTCATCCCTATTGAAGGGTAAATACCCTCATAGGCAAAAGCCAAAGGCCATAAAAACAGGATGGGCCACGCATCGAGATAGATATCGACACCATGCAGAATAGGGGGGAAAAGATGTATTACCTTAGAGAAAAGGGAACTTCTCAGATAATAACCGCAGGCAAAAGATAAAAAGAGGGCCGAGAGATCAAGCAAGACAAGTATCAGTGTTACAAAAGTTACCTTAAAGGCATCTTTCCCCATATTATGCGTCCTTATAAGTCATGGCTTTCTTAATATGTATAACGTCCTGTCAAGTGTGGAAAGAAGCAATGCCTTGATAATACTCTTAAGCTTCTTTATCCTGAACTCAGCCAGCCATGTACGCAAATAGCCCCAGTTTTCACAATGCAGAATATCAAAGCCCTGCTTCCCAAGATGTATCCGGAGATCCTTTTTTGTAAATGTATGGGGATGTCCTTTGTCTATCTGAAACAATTCCATTATACCCCTTACAGTTTTCCCCATACGGTGGTACGTATTTTGTCTGAAGAACACAACCCCTCCAGGCCTTAGCACCCTTTTTGTCTCCATAAGGACAGCCGTTGGATCATCACAGTGATCCAGTACATTATCCATGATAATAAGATCAAAGAAAAATTGCTCTCAAAAGGTATATCTTCTCCTTTTGCCTTCTGGTATTTAACCTTTTTGTCCCTAAACCTGGCAAATTTTTCTACAGAAGAATAAAAGTCTTCCAGTGGATCTATGGCGTATCTATGATCGCTTTCTAAAAACGTAATATCTTCTGCAGCGCCGCTACCTATCTCAAGTATATGCGTTTTTTTATCTATCTCCATAATCCCCGAGAGCTTCTCTTTGATCTCCCGCGCAAAAGACCTGTAAAACTCAAGGTCTAGTTCATCCTTCCTTATATTCCACCAGTCTTTCTCATAGCTTTGTGCCACATCCCACCGAGACATTTCCCCTCCTTCCTCCTTTTTAATTTACAGGCCAATAATTCCTGTTCATCGAGAGATTCCTTATGAAGGAGACTGGAAACACCCTGTAATTCAGACCAACCCTGTATCCTAAAAATCTTACAAGCATGTCCAGAAACAGGTATACAAGCTCTCCAAACTCCTTATTATTATACAAGAATGTACTCGCCTGAATAATATATTTTAAGCCTTCACTCTCATTCCTGGCGTACTCCTTTAGTTCTCTGTTATTGGAAAAGAACACCCCTATATCAACGTAGCGTTTGAATTGCTGAAAGAGGGTATAGTCATGTGAGTGCCAAACACAGGCATCTGCTGCATATGAGACCTTGTATCCCCCAAGAATCGCCCTGTATGCAAACTCCATATCCTCATTCATGATGGTATCTTCCCTGAAACCACCAAATTCCCGGAAGACATCCTTTCTGTACACAGCGCAGGCATTGCTGCAAAAAAAGGCCTTTACCCCCAATGTCTTTATATCTTCCCTTCCTTTAATCTTACTTACCTT
>JAGGYK010000100.1 GCA_021162585.1 Deltaproteobacteria bacterium | reverse complement strand
TACATAAGCAAAAATTATGGAGGAGAAGACGCAAGAGGATGGGAAAAAGAAATATCGTGCTAATAAAATCACGTATTACCAACAATCGCGCTTTCAAACGCCGTCTTAGAAAAGGCCTGCGAAGGATTCTATGGTCGATTGGGAAGATACTTACCCCTTCCGCTCTTGCTATATGGCGCTTTATGCCCCGCGGAGCACTGCTGGCCCTTGCAAGGGGCGTGGGCTCAGCATGGTACAGCTTGATTCCCTCAAGCCGCCAGAAGGGCCTGAGCAATCTCGACCTTGTCTTTGGAAACACCCTTTCCAGAAGAGAAAAGGTCCGCATCTGCCGGGAATCTCTTAAGAGTATATTAATGTGCATGATGGATTTCTATTACTTCTCCTACCGGAAGGAATCCGCTAAGCTCAAGGTGCTTGTTGACCCCGCCTGTGAGGAAAAGATCAGAGCAATCACTGGTAAAGGGAGCGGAGCGCTTATTCTTACTGCCCATCTTGGGAACTGTGAACTGCTCTGTGGGTATCTCAGGAGGTTCGGCAAAATCAGCATGATCGCCCGCAACCAGAAAAAATTCGACCGTTTCGTGGTGGAGTGCAGGAGCCGGTATGGCGTCGGGACGATACATGACAGGGAATCAAGTGCCCGCTTGATAACTGATATAGTCGCCCGTGGGGAGATGGTAAGCTTTATCTTCGACCGGAACCTCAGCCACTCCAAAGGCATTATCGCGGAGTTTATGGGGAAGCCGGCCTTTACTCCGTATTTTCCGGTTAACATTGCTATGGAAGGCCATGTGCCCGTGGTGGGGGCATTCCTGATTCAGGAAGGTCGGAATTACCGCCTGCATGTGGAAGATCCTATCGAGGTAAAGCCTCTTCAAAATAAAGAAGAAACCTACAGGTACTACGTAAAAATCTTTCTCGATCTGATAGAAAAATATATCCGCCACTATCCTGAGCAGTGGTTCTGGGCACACAAACGCTGGGGCAGGCCCAAAGGGGTTGTACGTTTCCAGTAAAAACATTCTCCACAATTCCGGGAGAACTATCCTTACTTATCATCAATGTCCCCGGATTTGGGGATTGTGCAAAATGGAATTTTATTTCACATAAGTTGTAATTTTTTTCACCACATCGGATAAATCTTCCTTGTGGTTGAGATAACTACTTGAAATTTAAAACAACGTTTCCTAGCATGCTTTTTGCTTTCATAACTCATGTACATGTATAGATGTATATTTTATAAAAAAGAGGAGGTTATTAAATGAAGAAAGCAAAACTATTCTTTGGGGGTTTATTAATTATTGGAACAGGTCTTTTGCTCATGGGGGGTC
Source organism: Deltaproteobacteria bacterium (assembly GCA_021162585.1). Taxonomy (GTDB): domain Bacteria; phylum Desulfobacterota; class Desulfomonilia; order UBA1062; family UBA1062; genus JAGGYK01. Next base: position 5,829 of record JAGGYK010000100.1, on the reverse strand, counting down.
TTGGGAATTCTGTGGCAGAAGCAGCAAACCAGCGGGTCACGATCCTTCATACAAACGATATCCATTCCCATCTCCTCGGTTTTGGCCCAAATGGAGAATACACTCCCTCCACAATATACGATGATGCCACGGTTGGAGGGATTGCACGGATTGCAGCAAAGGTAAATGAAATCCGTGCATCACGGGACGTTTACGAGATCCCCACCCTCCTGTTGGATGCAGGTGATTTTATGATGGGCACAGGCTTCGAGATTCTGAGAGGCAAGGCTGAACTGACTCTCATGGACTCTTTGGGTTATGATGTGACTACCATAGGAAACCACGAGTATGACTGGATGCCCTCAGGTACTGCAGAAATTTTCTCTCATATCCCTGACCTTTCTTCGGATCTTCCCGTCGTAGCCTCCAACATTATTTTTGATCCGGTTCATCCAGGTGATGACGCCCTTAAAGACCTTTTCGATGCTGGTGTGATTCAGGAGTGGTACACCCAGACCCTATCCAATGGTCTTAAGGTTGGGTTTTTCGGACTCATAGGTGAGGATGCGGTGGAGGTTGCACCGTTTGCCTATCCACTAACCTTTGAAGATAGATTCGAGGCAGCCCAGTCCATGGTGGATGCTCTAGAATACGAAGGGGTTGACTTGATCGTGTGTCTCTCCCATTCTGGTCTTGATGAAGATTCGGCCTTGGCAGAGGCAGTCCCTGGTATTGACGTGATCATAAGCGGCCATACTCATGAACTAACAGAGGAACCACTCACCATAGGCAACACGCTCATTGTTCAGGCAGGGTGTTATACGCAATATCTTGGGGTTCTCGATCTGGATCTCTCTTTAGGGGGAGCACATCTCCTGAACTATGAACTGATTCCTATAGATGATTCTATTATAGGGGACGCTGCAACACAGGACCTTGTAGATGGTTTTATAGACGAGCTGAATGATATCTTGGCACCGCTGGGCTACTCCTTCGAGGAAGTAATGGCTGAGACAGATTTCGATCTTATTGTAAAAAGCGGGGAAGAGCACAATCTGGGTAATCTGGTAACTGATGCTATGCGCTGGATGGTCGATGAATACGAGTACGATCCATCATATCCCGAGACCAAGGTCGATTTTGCCCTTGAATCAAATGGGCTTATCCGGGACGACATCTTAGAAGGTATAACCGGCAACATAGCCTTTTCAGATGCCTTTCGTGTCTTGCCGCTAGGGTTTGGCCTGGAGGGAGCAGTTGGATATCCCATGGTCACGATTTATTTGACTGCAGCAGAAGTCAAAAAAGGTCTGGAAGTAATTACCACTGTCTATCCCCTTAAGGGGAGTGATTACTGGCTGAGTGTGAGTGGACTCAGGTTTGAATACAATCCAATGTTGATACCGTTTTTCCGTGTCCTGAGAATCTATGTGGGAGATGAAGAAACTGGATATTCTGATGTCCCGCTGGATACAAGCAAGAACAACACAGAGCTTTACAAGGTTGCGCTCAATTACTATGTGGCCCAGTTTATCGCGGTTATTGGTGATTATACATATGGAATTCTAGAGATTATTCCCAAAGACAAAGATGGGAATAGTTATCTGGATGAAGACGTACACCCCGACGGCCTGGATGAGGCCCGCGTGGATACCGACCCAGGTACCCCTGGAATCCAAGAACTTCAACAATGGAAAGGTTTTATGGACTATCTTGACAACTTCCCGGATACAGATGCAAATGGAATCTCTGATGTTCCGGACCGCTACAAGGGCCCTACGGGGAGAATCACGGAGGCTACCTGCTTCATTGCAACGGCAATCTATTAGGCAAAAAAAATTCAGGAAATTCGAGCACTGAAGGCAGGGCCATCCGGCCCTGCCTTTTTAATTAAACTGTCCATATATTCTCTATTTTCTATGGGCTAGTGAATCTAGAAGTGTCAATGAAGATCACCTATTATAGGCCAATGTCTTTGCAGTAATGATAAAGCAACCCCCATCTCCATCGTCAACCAGGATAACCCCTTCATCAGCTATTTGATTTGGATCAGTCTCTGCATCCGCTTTCTTTTCCTTCACCATAAATGTATCTGTCAGTCTTATGTCTCTCGATGAAGCACCAATATAGACAATGTACTCAATTGTTTCGACTTCCCATCTGCCCTCCCCTATGTTGTAGTAGGCCAAATCTTCAGCCTTGATCTCAAGGGAAAGTGTCTTTGTTTCTCCAGGCTTAAGGCTAACCTTCCCGAATCCCTTGAGATCCTTGACAGGTCTGTCCACCTCTGAGCCTTTGTATCCTATATAGAGCTGTACAATCTCCTCTCCCGCCATGTCACCTGTGTTGCCTACATCCACACTGAGTTTAAGTTTTCCATCAGGAGTTATAGCCTTTTGGTCAAGCTGGAGGTTGCTGTAGGCATACTTGGTATAGCTGAGGCCGTATCCGAATGGGAATAGGGGATCAAGATTGTTCTTGTCGAAGTAGCGGTAGCCGTGATAGTAAGGATATTCAGTCCTGAGCTGTTTATTTCCAAACGGGGGAAGCTGGTGGGTGGATCTTGGAAATGTCAGGGGGAGCTTGCCACAGGGATTGAAATCACCGAAGATGACATCTGCTATTGCATTTCCACCTTCCTGCCCAGGATACCAGGCCATGATTATTCCAGAGGCGCCATCTATCCAATCCTCCATAGTGATAGCGCTTCCAGCCTCGATAACAACAATACAGTTCTTGTTGACGCTGGCAACTTCATTTATAAGCTGTTCCTGTTTCTCTGGCAGGTCAATCTCATCCCTGTCACCACCGATTATAATAAGGTTCTCGCCTTCATCCTTAGACGTAAGCGCAGCAATTACTATTACAACATCTGCCTTAGATGCCACTTCCTTTACCTCTTCAAAGCCGCCCTGGTAAAACGGGGTATCTATATCAAAGCCTTTGTGATAGACCACATCTATCTTGCCACCAGCCCTATCCTGTATGCCTTGTAACGGGGTAACCGCGTATGAGGGGGTAACAGCACTACTGCCATTGTCATCGCCAAGGCGGGCCACGTCTGCATAAGGGCCTACGACTGCAATTGACCTCACCGATTCCCTGTTGATCGGCAATACACCATCGTTCTTGAGAAGGACTAGCCCTTTCCTTTCTACGTCAAGGGCTAACTCCGTGTGTTCTTTGCACTCCACTATGCCTTCCTCGTTTATCTCGCGCGGGTTGTCAAACAGGCCAAACCTGAACTTCTGTCTTAATATCCTTGTAACAGCATCATCAATCAGATTCTCAGAAACAAGGCCCGTGTAAGCGGCTATCAGCAGGGGCTTGCCGTAGAAAAATGCATAGGGCATCTCGATATCCAGGCCAGCATTAATCGAACCCAAAGTGCTCCTGCATGCAAGAAACCAGTCAGACACCACGAATCCCTCAAAGCTCCATTCTCCTTTTAGGATCTCCCTGAGCAGGCGGTCGTTTTCACTGCAGTATTCTCCGTTAAGCTGGTTGTATGCACTCATCACAGATGCAACCTCAGCCTCCTGGACAGCCATCTTAAACTGCGGGAGGTATATCTCCCGCAAGGTACGCTCGTCTACAAGCGCATCGTTGTAGAACCTCGCATCTTCAATGTTATTGCAGGCAAAGTGTTTTGCATCTGCCATTACGTCTTGACCCTGAACACCATTGATAAAACTCACGCCCATTACGCCTATGTGAAAGGGGGCTTCACCATAGGTCTCTTGTGCTCGTCCCCACCCTGGGTGCCTGACCACATTGACACACGGTGCAAGCAGGCAATTGCGTCCCTTGGCCCTGGCTTCGGCACCTATGGCTATACCCACACGCTCTTCAAGGGCCTTGTCCCATGTAGCACCCCTGGCCATCGGAACAGGAAAACAGGTCGCCTCGTTCTATCTCACGCCACGAGGGCCATCTGTAAACCTGAAACCAGGTATACCGAGGCGCTCGTTGTCTGGAGTGTTCGACATCCCCCATCCATTTTCCTCCACCTCACCAGGGAATTCCCCTCCCATCTGCTCGATCTTTTCTTCTAGAGTCATCCTTGCCAGGATGTCCTGAACACGCTCATCTATGGGCCTTGTCGGATCTTTATATGGGGGCATATCCTCTGCACTGGCAATCCTGCCAAAGCCTATCACAAACGTCAGGCCTGCTATAAGCATTACTGCTATCTTTACTCTATTTTGCTTCATCTCTATGCATCCTTTTAATGTCTAAAATTCACACCATTTATTATGCCATCTATCAATTATGCCTCTTTCATGTCTGCGTTCCTGTTTTTCATACAACTTCTGACATTACTATCTTCTCGGCAAATTCTCGGTAGTTATTTTCAAATTCGGCTCAAACATTTCTCCCTCTTTTCAGACTCAACAAGTTCAGATTGTATTCTTCAATCAATCCCTCATCTGCAAAGCTGAAATATCTATTATCACCTATGATAATATGATCCAAGACTTTAATCTGCATAAGGCCTCCTGCAGAAACCAACTCCTGGGTTATAGCCTTATCGCTCTGAGAAGGTCTTGGATCTCCTGAGGGGTGATTATGGACAAAGATGAGGCTTAAAGCGTTATTCTTGAGGGCACTTTTTATCACCTCGCGGGGATAGACAGATGAGGTATTTAGGGTCCCTTCAAACAGGTCTTCAATCTCAATAATCTTATTTTTGCCATCCAAGAAGATGACCTTAAAGATCTCTTTTTTAAGATCGCGCATGGAGTGATAAAGATAATCAAAGACTTCCTTTGAAGATCTACTGAGGGGTTTTTCAAGGGCCTTTTCTTTGAGAAAGCGTCTTGCTACCTCTTGAACAAGTTTTATACCAAAGATATTATGTGGACCGATTCCATTAATTTCCTGAAGCTCCTGAAGTGGCGCCTCTAAAACACCCCGAAGTGTTTTAAACCTTTTTATAGCCTCTTTTGCCTGGGATTTGCAGTCTTTTCGAGGGGTTCCTAGGGTTAATAACAATTCAACTATCTCATAATCATGAAACCCTGAGATGCCAGCCCTTACAAATTTCTCTCGCAGCCTCTTCCTGTGCCCTTCCTGATCTTTTAGATTCTTCATTTTCCTCAGCCTTTTTTAATTAGCTCTTTTCTTAGCTCCACTTCCCACAAATCTCAATTAAATGCTTTTTACCCCAGAAAGCAAGCCCAAAGGTTCTATGTTCTATGTTTCTGAGTTCGTAGAAATTCAGATAACTGATTTGGGGCTAAGGACCAGAAGAGTATCTGATGCCTCTTTTAAACCTAGAACATTGAACTTGGGACTCTATTTATGCCTCGCATGAAACCAAGCATACTTGGGAGGTTGTTATAAACCAAGATTTTAATGGTTTTAAGGCATCTGTCATATGTGCTATAGGTTAATTCCAAAATGGCCAAGGATAGCGTAGAAAAGACCCAAGAAGAAATAGTACAAGAAATGGCCAAGGCTTTGGGTCATACAGGTAGTCTGCTGGAAGAGACACTGAAACAATTAAAGGAGATAGAACTTTCAATGAGCCAAATTGAAGATATAGAAGAGTACAATTGCATTGTGGATAGGTTTAATGCAGTAAGAGATTCCGCTATATTCAGGAGGGAAATGCTCATAATCCATAGGGAGGCGCTAGGGATGAGACAGCACAAATTTATGGATATATGCTATCCGATCCCCCCTAGAAAAAAGAAGAGGTGAATTACCAAGGGGCTTTATATGAAAATAGGGGTCAGGGATCAGGGGCCAGGGGTCAGTTTGAGACGGGAGAGACAGCGGACTGGGATGTTGTTTTGTTTTCATCCTTCAGTGTGTCCGACAGGACATGGGGGGCTATATGAAAAT
>JAGGYK010000185.1 GCA_021162585.1 Deltaproteobacteria bacterium | reverse complement strand
GCGTAATATAAATCATATGATTATTATATATTCAGGCAAATAGAATGCAGAAATCCATATTTAACTATATTGAAGGGGCGAGTTTAACCTTAAGATTCAAAGCATGCGATCTAGATCCTGATAAAGTTAGCTCAGAGATAGGTGAGATCATTTCGAAGATGAACATCCTAACGTCTCAACAAAAAGATGAGTTTGTTGTAGCAACCATAGAGGCCCTCTTGAATGCAAGAGACCACGGCTGTTTTGAACTTAACTCAAAGGAAAAAGGCAAAGACTTGTACTCTCCCAATACATATGAAGATAAACGCCAGAAGCGAATGAAAGATCCGAAATTGGGGAATCGCGAGGTTCAGGTTAGTATTAATATTGACGCTAATAAGATTTCTATACAGGTAAAAGATCCTGGGCATGGTATACCCAAAAAGCTCTCTCATCCTAAAGACCTAAGACCTTATGGTATGGGTATAAAACTTATGAGAAAACTTGCAGACCGTTTGATTATAAAGCAAAGTCCATCCAGAGTGATACTGGTAAAATATAGGAGATCAAACAATGAATAAGGTATCTCTCATAGATAAAGACGATGATTTATTGAATAAGCTCGCAACAGAATTATCAGGATCTAATCTGGAGGTGCATATATTTAATGACCCTCAAGAGGCACTTGAAGCATTTCTCAAGCTGGAACCTTCAGTAGTCGTAACAGAGCAATATCTGGATTATATGGAAGGGCTTGGCCTCATTGACAGGATGCGATCGTTTGAATCTGATACCACATACATCATATACACCTCCATCAAGGATATCATGACGTTCAGGGATATCTTAAAGTCAGGTATAGATGATTTTGCAGATAAGATGCAGCCAGACTCAATTTCAATCCTTAAGAAAGCTGTAGTAGATGCCACAACAAAGACAAGCCTTGTAAGTATGATAAAACAAGAAAAAATAGAGAAAGAAAAATTTGACGAATTCTTGGTAATGCTTGTAAATACCCTTCCATCAGGCCTCCTGGTTCTGGATAAAGAGTCTCATGTAATAATCTGGAACAACATGGCTTCCGACATAACCTTGATGGACAGACTGCAAATAATGGGGAAACATAAGGATAGCCTACCTGAGGATATAAAAAGGCTTCTTGATCCTAATAAAACAGAGGTAGTAATCAACAGGTCTGATGGTCTGCATCACATAGAGAAAGGCATGCATGAAATAGATATAGAAGATATAAAAGGTACCATTGTTGTGTTTTCAGATATAACTGAGTTGGTTAACGCAAGGCATGAAATAGAGACGCAAAACAAGCCCTCCATATAGGAGGAGACCTATATGATGTAATAGATCTTGGTCAAGGTCTTACCGGGGCTATTGTAGCAGACGTCTCTGGACATGGTGTTTCAGCTGCCATGATTGCTGCTATGTTTAAGATGAGTTTTCGTATGCATGTAAAAGATGTTACAAGTCCAAAATTACTCTTTAATATACTTAACAAAGAGATTAATCCTATCTTAAGAGAGGATTATATCACCTCGTTTTATTTGATAATAGACAAGACCAATAATACCATCACCTATACAAATGCAGGCCACCCAACACCGTTGTTATTCAAAAAAAAGTCATCTAAGATCATAGAATTGGACACAGATGGTTTTTTTATAGGGATGTTTGATAATGGAGACTATGCAGAAAAAACCACCAAGATCGAAGATGGTGATGCCATCCTATTATATACAGACTGCATATTAGAGGCAGAAGACAAAGAAGGAAAGCAGTTTGGTAAGACAAGACTAAAGGATCTATTTTTAAAGGCTATTAAGCAATCTCATGGCCAAGATGTGATAACCCAGATAGAGACGCAGGTGAGATCATTTAATGTACGTGACAGTTTTGATGATGACTTTACTGCTTTACTTCTAGAGCTTTGACAAATAAGGATTGAAATACCCACACCTTACATCGATTTCACTGATAAGCCTTTTTATCCCTATACCTGAAGGAAACCTCTGGGCCAGGGTATCAAGGTAGACATCAGGATCTATGTTCAGATTGCGCCATTGTATCATATCTATACCAGTGTCCTTAATAAATGCCTTTAAGGTATTCGCCTCTTTGGGTGCATCAGTAACACCTGGGAATACAAATAGGTTGATAGATACAAACTTGTCCCTTTTCTTCATCTCATATACACTTTCATACAATGCATCAAAATCATACGATGGCTGAAAATATGCCTTATAAGTAGAAGGCCTTACAGAATTCATACTTATCCTTAGGCTATCAAGGCCTGCATCTGCAAGTGATCCTACTACGTGTGGCAGGCTCGCATTTGAATTCAAATTTATGGTGCCCTTATCTGTCTTTTTCCTTATCATATATATGGCTTCTTCAATAACATCACCGGCAAGTAATGGCTCTCCTTCGCAACCCTGTCCAAAACTTACAACAGGGGCCTTTACATGCGCTATATGTGTAAGGGCAACCTCAGCGATTTCTTCGGGACCAGGTATAAATTCTATCCTTTTCTGGGGTGCCGGGGGGTGGCCTTTGGGTTGATACGATATACAACCTATGCACCTTGCATTGCACATAGGTGATGTTGGCAAAGGTCCCTCTTCCCTTGCCTGAAATAGATTAATAGCAGCAGGGCACCCGTACACCAGGGCGCAATGAGCAAGATGGGTCACTAATCTATTTTCAGGAAACATCCCTTTCCATATTTCAACGCCCTTTTTTACCTTATGCATATTGAACGTATCTATATCCTGACGAGCAGATGGATCTGTCCGTATAGCAGTGGTTACAAAGCCACTGGCCCATCCAAGTGCTGTATATGCAAAGAGTGGCAACTCTTGTGCATAATCACATGGCTCCCATGCGGCAAGATATGTTTGCGTATAAGGAGCTGCCAGAAATATAGCTACAGCAAATGCAGGAGATGATGGATCAAACGGGTTTTCTTTCAGTTCAATAATCTGGCCTGTTTGCCTGTCCATACCAATGGGATATCTATCAGGCAAGACATAGAAGTGGCTTCCTCTTGGTGCAGGTATTACATCACAATCTTCTATGGGGACAATATAATCCCCGCTTCTTCCTACCATTGCCAGTGGTTCGAAATCAAAGATATTTCCTTTTTTGTCTGCAAATACAAGACTTGGTCTGTTATCTATCATCCAAGTAGAAATAGTCTATACAATAATGTATTGCAAGCCTTAGAAAAACGAAAAAATTCTCAAACCTTACTCTGGTCCATAGGATCTATATGGTAGATCAATAGGATAATCTTGAATCACTTCATTATAGTCGTCTAACCAGTATGCATCAGGATTACTCCTGAATATCATGAAGTGGCCACTATCTTCGTCATCAGCTGCCCTGTGATATTTTAAATAGGTATGTTCCTGAGTTTTTCCAACAATCTCTATCTTACCAGTAGAATGGGACATCACAAAACGGGCACGTTTTGCGAGTCCTGACACAGATGCCTTTGCCTGTTCAAATATCTCGTACCCCTCTTCTATAGGAACAGCATAAGGTTTATTGCCAAGGGCAGGACGGCACTGGAATACATAATACGGGATAGCCCCTATAAAGGACAATTTTCTAAGTAATTCTGCAAGGGTTTCTGGATTGTCATTAAGACCTCTAATAAGGGGGGTTTGATTTGCCAGTATTGCGCCTGATTTATGCAACAGATAGATCGACTTAATAGCAGCATCGGTTAATTCTTTAGCATGGTTAAAGTCATTTATCACATAAATCTTCTTTTTTTCAGTGCTGTATTTTTCTATCATCTCTAAAAGAGATGGATCATCAAGGATACGATATGGGTTAAATGCAGGTATTTTAGTCCCAATACGAACTATTTGCACATGATCGATTGCCATAAGTTGTTTAATAACATTTTCAAGTTTGGGAGTGGTCAGCATCAACGGATCTCCTCCGGTGAGTAAAATATTGGTTATTTCCTTGTGTTCCCTTATGTATTCCAGAGCAGTCGGCAAGTCGCGTAAGAGTTCTGGATCTCCCTTTAGAAACATAAAGATGCGCTTGCGGAAGCAATACCGGCATATACCACCACATACATTGCTTATCAGTAACAAGGCAGTAGAATTATATTTGTGCTGAAGTCCTGGGATTACTGTATAATTTTTCTCCTCAGAAGAATCAAGTCGCCCCCAGCTATCCAACTCTTTTAAATCCGGGATTATGATCTGACGTATTGGGTCATCAGGGTTGTCCCAATCAATAAGCGACAAATAATACTTATTGGCACGAAAGGCAAATATCTCAGTAACCTTTTTTAACTGGATATGTTCCTTCTCACTTAACTGTGGCAAGTTCTCTATTTTAGTCAAATATTTTAATCTCATCACAACCCTCCGTTTTTATCTTCTGGGTAATCCTAATGATAAACAACCCAATATATAATATCGGCATTTTTATTACAATAAAAAATAAAATGAGAGGGTCGAGAGGGGTCAAGTCTTCGTTTG
>JAGGYK010000197.1 GCA_021162585.1 Deltaproteobacteria bacterium | reverse complement strand
GGTACTAAAGTGAATATTAGCGAAGAGCCGGATGTGGGAAAACCACAAGTCCGGTTCTGTGAGGGGTGTCATTTCCTCACAAATAAGGTATAAACACTTTAGGAGGAAATAGATGTCTACTCGACAAATGCCGTTGTCCGTTGTCCGTTCTCCGTTTTATAGGCACGAGACATTAGGCTTAGGGGGATAAGGCTATAAGAATACTTTACGAGAGGAGGGATGGGGGACTCTTGAGCGGACCTTCTATCGCGATTTACTAATACATCCAAGCGAAACAATCTCTAACTGCTTGTAATTAATGGAATTGCTTCGCTCACAGATGCTCCTCGCAATGACAGGAAAGCAATTATGCAAAGGTCTCAAAGCATATAAGTCATAAACGCAGTATCTGCCTGCCAATTGCCAAATTTTTATTATACTTGTACCATTTTGTTGGCTTTAGAAAGGCACTCCACTGCTTCGCCTGCCATTTTATCTAAGAGTTCCTGGCAGGTTGGAATGTCTTTAATAAACCCTATGGATTGCCCTACCATCAGGGGGGCGTAGTCGATGTTCCCATTTTTCCAGGCATCCTTGATCCTTTCTCCGCTTATTAGGGGGATTAGCTCTTCGAGTCCGCCACCTTTTTCCTCAATAGCATGGACTTCCTCTATTATCTTGTTTCTTAACGCCCTTCCCTGGAGGCCAATAGATTTTCCAAAGATCGTGGTTTCGAACTCCTGCCTTTTTATAAGCTCTTGCTTGATATTGTCATGTACCTCGCATTCCTTAGTGGCAATAAATCGACTTGCCATCATAACACCCTGAGCCCCCAGGGTCAGAGCTGCAGCCAAGGACCTGCCGTCAGCAATTCCTCCTACAGTAACTACAGGTATATCAAGGGAATCCGCTATTTTCGGGGTGAGTACCATAGTGGTAACGTCATCATCCAGGGGATGGCCACCCTCTTCAATGCCGGCAGCATAGATACCATCATATCCAACCTTTTCAGCATGAAGTGCATGACGGAGGGCTCCTACCTTGTGGAACAATTTGACTCCAGCTTTTTTAAGGATCTCAATAGCCTCCATACCTAAAGCGTGGTCTAGCGGGGTTCCGGAGAACTCGATACCAGCAACCTTTTTCTCGGCACATACCTTGACATACATCTGGTGGTGTCTGCTAGTAATGCGAACCGAGGGAAGAAGTGTTATGTTAACCATAAAGGGCTTATTAGTAAGCCTTCGTGTTTCTTCTATGGCACCTCCAAACTCCTCTTCTGTTTCGTAATTTCCAGCAGTGAGGTTGCCCATGCCCCCGGCATTGGATATTGCTGCACATAGATTGGGTTTAGATAACCACATCATTCCCCCGCAGATAACGGGGTATTTTATCCCGAACATTTCAGTTATAGCTGTCTTAAACACAAGATGTCCCTTTCAGGTTTAATTCATTGATTTTTACCTGCTTCAAATCTTATGATGCAAAGCTCTCTTCTGGGATTTCCATAATAGACATATCTTCACTCTTTATAGCCTTAACATCTCCGTCCACCTCTGGCAGGATATTCTTGATAAAGTATTTTGTACTCATGGTCTTTCCTGTATAGAAGGCAGCATCTTTATTATCTTTAATGAATTCGTTCAGCTTCGCCTTATCTGCAGGATCAACCCCTTTCTCTTTACAGAGGGCATCCAGTTTGTCTTTGGCAATACCTGCTTGCCATAGCAGGAGCCATCCCAATACGACTTTACCCATCATCATGAGGAATGGATATGCATTTCCAACAGGTATTAAGAATTTACCTTCTTTCCCACATTTGGCAAAAAACATCCCCACATCAGCCAATGAATTCACCGCAGCCTGGACATCATCTGCAAGATCCTTTAATTCTGGATAATCTTTATACTTAGCTATTGTTGCATTCATTTCCCCGAGAAGATTCATAAAGTAGGTGCCTTTTTTCATCCCAAGCTTGCGGCCTACCAGATCAAGTGCCTGGATACCATTTGTACCCTCATATATTGAGGCGATCTTCTCATCACGCATGATTTGCTCTACAGGATATTCCGAGCAATAGCCATAGCCTCCATATACCTGGATAGCTGTTTCTGTGACTCTAAATCCTATATCTGAACAATATGCCTTGCATATAGGGGTAAGGACCTCTAGGATCCCTTCCCATTTCTCTTTTTCTGCCTCATCTTCTATGGTTTGCTCTTTATCAATGCAGTATGCTGTATAGTATATAAGTGCTCGCATACCATCAACCTGAGATTTCATCCACAAGAGCATACGCCTTACATCTGGATGCTGTATAATAGGGACACGAGGAGCTGTTGGATCCTTGAAGTTTTCTAAAGATGAGCCCTGTAGTCTTTCTTTTGCATACTGAAGGGCATGCATATAAGCAATAGATGCGCTTGCTAAGCCCTGCATGCCAACACCTAGACGGGCCTCGTTCATCATCTGGAACATAATCCTCATTCCTTTTCGTTCTTCACCGAGGAGCTCTGCATAGCATTCATTATTGTCACCAAAGTTTATTAGACAGGTAGAACTACCATGTATGCCCATCTTTTCTTCTGTCTTGGCTATCTCATAATCATTTCGTTTTCCTAGAGAGCCATCCTCATTTACTATATATTTGGGGACAATAAATAACGAAATGCCTTTTGTCCCTGGAGGGTCACCCTCTATACGTGCAAGTACTGGATGGATAATATTTTCTGTAAGATCATGGTCACCAGCAGTAATAAAAATTTTTGTACCTTGAAGCTTGAATGTCCCATCAGGCTGCCTGATAGCTTTTGTTACTGTATTACCTACATCAGAGCCTGCATTTGGCTCTGTCAATGCCATTGTGCCAGCCCACTGGCCTGTGTACATCTTTTCCATGTATTTTTTCTTTTGTTCTTCAGTGCCATAGACCTCGATGAGATGGGCAGCGCCTTCAGTAAGTCCAGGATAAGCTATAAAGGCAAAGTTATGCATAAACCACTCTCTAGATGATGTAGACATAACAACTGGAAGACCCTGGCCTCCTACCTCTGGTGGTTCACTCATAGCTATCCAGCCACCTTCACAGTAGATCTGATAACATTTGTGAAATACCTTTGGTACATAAACCTGACCATTCTCTAATCTGCACCCTTCTTTATCTCCGTCAGTAAGAATGGGGAATATTTCATCTGTAGCCAGCTTTTGTGCCTCACTCAATACCATATCAAACATGTCTTTTGAAAAATCTGCAAACATTGGGGTTTCACAAACCTTCTCTATATCGAGCATTTCATAGAGTACAAACCTTTGATCCCTTTCATCTAAGATTAAACCAGCCATACTTAATCCTCCTTTTTATGAATGATTGTTCATTCGTTTATAGCCTTTCTCTAAACTCATGTCAATCAATTTAAGGGGGGCTAGGTGGTAAATATTTGGGTAACTATTAAGGTTCAAAGTTCCGGGGTTCACGGTTCAGGGTTAAGTAGACGAGCTATCAGCTGATTAACAGGTTGTTAGGTTGAAGACCGGAGGTCGAAGTGATCTGACAGCCTTCAGTCTACTCACCTGCTTTCACCTAGGATGCGCCCAACTGTGAACCTTGAACATGATAACCTAACCCAAGTTTACCCCTTAATTGGTAAAAAAGGCTAAAAAGCGCCTAATTTTTATACCTAAACCCGCATAAAACCAGCATTTCTTTTCCAGAAATCTGATGTAGTTACCCATTAAAATAATTCCCC
>JAGGYK010000023.1 GCA_021162585.1 Deltaproteobacteria bacterium | reverse complement strand
CTCCGACAGGACATGGGGGGCTATATGAAAATAGGCACAAAGCTTTGTAGGGGCCTTTTGCCCTCATCGGCCCGTTCAGGGGAACGGGCCCTACATTGTGATACGTTCATTTTCATACTTGGTTGTGAGCGTGGAACGCTCATACGCGTTTATATGAAAAGATAGTTATATAGTTTGATTGGTTTAAATGAAGTGAATAGTGTTATTCATAAAAAAACAATCTTTTTCATGCTTAGTTGTGTCCGATAGGACATGGCGGTTTATATAAAAAAGGCTACTGGATTATAGAACAGCTACCCTTTAGCCCTTCGCCTTTAAGCTTTCACCGTAAGCCTTTCATCGGCAAGTTTTTCTTACCACAAGAAATTTTTACCAAAGGTAGGTCCTAGCATAGGAAGTAAAAATGGGTTAATAGCCTGCATGGACATTTATGGCATTAGAGTTGCTCTTGAAAGGATTAATAAATCTTTGTGGAGAAGATATGACGATACCTATAATGCAGTTAATGGCTGGCGCATCAGGGGCCATAAGTCTTTTACAAAAGATCTTTGGTAGGGAGACTTCCGATGGCAGCTTTGATTCAACGCTGGAAAATATCCTTACAAAGATAAAAAAGCCGAGTGAATCTGGTGGTCCGTTAAAGGCCTTTTTATCCAAGGAAGGCGCTAGAGATGATAATATGCTAGGGATAATTTCCGCATTATCTGCTTCGCCGCATCTTTTCCAGATAGTATCTGTCTTAAAGGGTATGGGACTAGATAGCACAGATATAAAGGCCATCTTCGCAGGTAACCCCAAAGGGATCTCTGATAGTGCATTGAAATCTATTATAAGCACCCTGGGGTTTAGTGAGGAAAATATAGCCGCTATTATGGGCGACTCAGGGTTAAAATATAAGATCAAGACCCAGATATCCAGTCAGTTAAAAGATATTCTTAAGATTGACTCTGGGGCAAGTGGGGAAGGTATAGACGTACTAATTAAAGGGTTAGGGCTAGATAGTGATAAGGTAATGGATAAGATGATTTCTGCTTTTAAGGAGCAGGGCATCCCGGGGCAGTCTTTGGTTAATACAAATGATATACTAAAAGACATAATTGCCACAGCCCTGGTAAAGTCAGGAAATAATGTTGTGGTAGGAGCCCAACAGGGCCTTAGTCAGGCACAGGCCTATTTAAAGGCCACGCGTATAATAGATATACTTAAGCACACACTTGGTATAAAACCAAAGGTTATCAAAGAGATTTTTTTTGGTACAAACCCTGAGCTCAGGACAAAGGCTGTAGAAGAAGTAGCAAAGAAAATTGCAGCATACCTGAAGGCTCATCAAGGAGGGATGACGCCTCCTGAAGTGAGAGAGGCATTAACCTTTGTTGGTAGTGTAACCAGTGAGTCTGAATGGGCTAGTATACAAAATATTATCAAATCTTTAAATCCAGGGTTCAGTATTGTACAGGCACAGGGAAATATAGATAAGGCCATGTTTATGGCCTTGGCAGGAAGACTCTCAGGTGATCCTGGTCTGATATTTGATAAGACCTTGGAACATATTATGGATCAATTGCGGGCCAGCATCCCGAGGTATGTAAAAAACGGCCAGGGCAAGATGTCTTTAAGGTTATATCCACCCATGCTGGGCAGGGTAGATGTAAACATAAGCCTACACGATGGGGAGTTGCAGGCTGCATTCAGAACAGATCAGGTGTTTACACGGGATATTCTTCAACAACACCTGCCTATATTACGGGAAGCGCTTGCCCAGCAGGGGATCAGGGTAAATCATTTCGCAGTTACACTAGGGCTTGAGTCAAAGGGATCAGATCCAAATAGTGGATTTGCATCTTCGTACAATCGCAGCTCTAGTCATGATTTTGGTCATCAAAGACAAAGGTCATCGCCAGAACATACACAGTATGCATTTTACAAAGGTTATGTTCATGCTGATGGTCTGGATGTCTTTGCTTAAACAAAGATAGGAGATTATTATGCCGATAGCAGGTTTAGATTCTATACTGGCAAATCAGGTAGGCATCCCTCAACCAGGTTCTGCAACAGTACCTCAATCTTTAGGAAAGGATGCATTTTTAAAGCTTTTGGTCACACAATTGCAGTATCAAGATCCCCTAAGTCCTATGGAAAATACGGAATTTACAGCTCAACTCGCCCAATTTTCTTCGTTGGAGCAACTCACAGAGATGGGTTTGTCTATGGCAGAGTTTAGTAAATTACAAGGTTCTATAAATAACATTCAGGCCCTTTCCTTTATTGGCAAACAGATCAGCGCTAAGGGTAATATTGTAGAGTACTCAGGGCAGGAGATAAACCTGAACTTCGAACTGGATGATAATGCTGAATATCTTAAAGTGGAGATATACGACATGGATGGGAATCTTGTCCGTACCATAGAGGAGACAGGTGTGCCTGGCGGAGATGTCCAGTGTTTCTGGGATGGTAAAGATAATACTGGTCATGAGGTAGCTGGTGGCAGGTATACCTTTAAGGTAGAGGCTATAGATATTGATGGGGCCTATATAGGGGTCAAAACGTATGCTGTAGGCAAGGTCACAGGTGTAAGATATGACCATGGAATAACCTATTTAATAATAGGTAATAAAGAGGTTACTATATCAGAGGTAGAAAAAATTTTAGGATAATAAGGAGGCAAGTATGAGCATATCAAGTTCACTCTTTTCAGGCATAAGCGGTCTTTCCACAAATGGTGATGCCATGAGTGTTATTGGGGACAATATCGCAAATGTCAACACGATAGGATTTAAGGCAAGCAGGACAACATTTCAGGATGTACTTTCACAGAGCGTGGCCACAGCAGCAGGCACAGCACAGATAGGTAGGGGTACAGCCTTAAGTGATGTATCTACACTATTTCAGCAGGGCTCTTTTGAATCCACATCCAGCGCTACAGATCTTGCTATAGGGGGAAACGGGTTTTTTATAGTAAGGGACCCTGGCGCTCAAACTGAATACTATACCAGGGCGGGCCAGTTCAGGTTTGATAAGGATGGCAATTTCATTAACCCTTCAGGCTATATTGTAAGGGGATGGGCCCTCGATGATAGTGGTAATGATGTAGGCACTATCCAGGATGTAGTATTGAGTTCATTTACCTCCCCACCTCAGGCTACAGCAGAGATAACCGCAATTACAAATCTGGATACAACAGATACATCCCATTCAGATAGTCTGTTTGATACATGGGATGCCACTGCTACTGAACCGCTGGCTGATACAACGTATGGATACCAGACTGCTATAAGGGTATATGACTCACTTGGCAACTCGCATGACATTACCATATTTTATGACAAGTTAAATGCTGCCAGCGAATATAACGATGGCTCAGTAGACATTGATAATAGCTGGGAATATATAGTTACATGTAATCCATCTGAGGATTTAAGGGGTGATTTTAGCGGCCTGTCAGAGCAGGGCATACTTATGCGGGGAAGCCTTACCTATTCGTCATCCACTGGTGATTTGACGAGCTTTTCTGCATTTACATATGATGATACAAGCGGTGATCCTACAGATGATGCAAACTGGGTCACAGCTACCTTTTCCACAAACGGGTATGCTCAGCTTACCGCACGGTTTGTTGCAGGGGTTGATCAGGATATAGAGATAATGATGGGTCTGCGCAGTACAGATAGCACATGGGTTGGTTCTACAGACGTGGCAGATATAACTGATGGTGCAGGGACAGATGTACTTCCTTATTTTGTCGGACGTGAGCCACAGGCAATGATCTCTACCCAGTATGCCTCCAGCTCTACTACCGTTTATCAATCGCAGGATGGCTATGGTACAGGGTTTTTAGAGAATATATCAGTGGATACAGATGGGGTTATGGTAGGTCATTATTCCAATGGACAGATATTAAATCTCTATCGTGTAGCCCTGGCCAAGTTTAACAATGCACAGGCCCTTAATAAAGAAGGTGGTAATCTCTATGCAGCGACCCGCGCATCTGGATCTCCCATAACAGGACATCCTGGTGAAAATGGGCTTGGTAGGGTTTCGCCAAATTCTTTAGAGCAGTCTAATGTGGATATTGCAGCAGAGTTTGTAAAGATGATAACAACCCAGCGTGGGTTCCAAGCTAATTCCAGGGTCATCACCACAACAGATGATATGCTAAGGGAGCTCATCAATCTAAAGCGTTAATTAGCTTATAGTTATAGGCATTAGACTAGGACAGCCTAGTTTAATGCCTATAAGCGTCAATTTTATGACCACGTAGAGTAGATACACCTAGCCTTTTTTCTTAGGCTGTTAATCAAATATCAAGGGTTCTCTGGCAAAAACAGATACTTCCTGCCTGTGGCACATACCTTGCTATTCCCTATATAATATAAAAATACTACTTTTGAGGGGTATGTATGGATCTAGCGACACTTATAGGCGTATTATTCGCCTTTGGCATGGTCCTTATGGGGATAACGTCAGGAGGGCCACTTTCATTATTTATAAATACACCAAGTATTATGATCGTTATAGGTGGTACCATTGGCATACTCTTTATAAATTATCCATTGAAGGAAGTATTGGGTGTTGCAGGGGTTATAAAAAATGTGTTTTTCGCCCAGTTGCAGGATGTCCAGGGATTGATCCCCACATTTGTTGATTTTGCCACCAGGGCAAGACGCGAGGGCATACTTGCATTGGAGTCTGCTACAACAGAGCTTAAGGATCCATTCTTTAAACAGGGTTTAGAGCTGGTTATAGATGGTCTGGAGCCAGCCTCAATAAGAGATATCCTGGAGACAGAGGTTGAGCATATAGAACAGCGCCATAAGAAAGGAGCAGACATCCTCAATTCTATGGGTGCATTTTCACCTGCCATGGGCATGATAGGCACACTGATTGGTTTGGTGCAGATGCTGCAATCCATGTCAGATCCATCTTCCATAGGACCTGCTATGGCTATAGCTCTCCTTACTACATTTTATGGTTCTATACTGGCCAACATGATTGCTGTGCCAATGGCAGGGAAGTTGAGTACACGCTCGGCCGAAGAGGCCTTGGTGAAAGGTATGGTGGTAGAGGGGATCATGGCTATATCTGCAGGTGACAACCCAAGGATAGTGGAGAGAAAGCTTCATGCATATCTTGCTCCGCAGCTAAGACAAACCGCAGAAGGACAAAAGGGTGAGAAGTAGATATGGCGAAGAAGAAAAAGGTCTATGTAGAGCCAAAAAAAGATATTGGAACATTGATGTATACATCGCTGATGTTGATCCTGCTTACCTTTTTTATAGTACTGTGTTCTATGGCAGTCATTGATAACAGAAGAAAGATGCTTGCCCTGAATTCTTTGGTAGGTAGTTTTGGCATACTACCCGGTGGTTTGAGTCCTTATATCACTGGCCGTGGTGGTAAGGATATCTTGTCGCCATCAGCCCCTATATCCCCTAAGGCCATGGATTTAAAAAAGATAAGGGCATATATAAAAAAAAGTGGTCTTATAAACGGTGTAGGCGTGTCTGAGGGGGCCCTTGGGGTTGTTGTTACCATAAAGTCAAGTATACTCTTTGTCTCAGGCAGTGATAAATTCAAGCAAGGGGCGGATAGGTCATTGGATGTGTTAGCCATTTTGCTCAAGGGTATTGATAATCATATAATCATAACAGGTCATACAGACTCTATCCCAATGGAGGGGCCGCCATATTATTCTAATTGGGGGCTTTCTGCTGCCAGGGCAACCTCAGTGATGAAGTATTTTTCAACTCATGGCATAGCACCAGATCGTATGGCAACCTATGGTATGGCCTCCTATAGGCCTATTACATCAAATGAGAGTGATTATGGGAGGCGGCTTAATAGGCGCGTTGAGATTACCATAATAGGAGATCTTCCTGGAGACAAGGCAAAGGCTCCAGGTATAAAGGAGATAAGACCTGAGCCTGTAAGGACCTTTACCTATAAGGGCTTTAAGTTTAGATTGGAAGAGCAGTAATGGCAAAAAAAGATAAAGATATAGAATACATAAAGCTCCCTAGTAGAGAAGGGTGGATGATCACATTCTCAGATATGGTAACCCTTCTGATTACATTCTTTGTACTTTTGATATCTATGTCATCTATGGATGATAAACAATTCAAAGAAGTCTTTGGATTTTTCAACGCAGCTATGGGGCCACTTGAGTTTACTGGAGAGAGTGAAGTAGGAGGACTCCCTACAATAGAAGGGCCCAGCATTACAAAACTTGGTCTGGATACTACTTCATTAAGCAGAAATCTATTAAACGCTTTGCAAGAAAAAGGATTAAGCGGTGCAAGTGGCAGGGGAATAAGCACCTTTGATGTAAGAGAAACAAATAGGGGGCTTGCAGTTCTGTTGAGTGATAAGGCCCTTTTTAATTCAGGTTCTGCTGAGTTGAAGGACTCTGCCACTGCGATCCTGTCCTCTGTAGCTGAAGTGATTAAAGATATGGATATTCTTATATCAGTGGAAGGGCATACAGATAATCTTGGTGATGCGGAGATGAATTGGAAGCTATCCCTTGATAGGGCTATCTCTGTGGTGGATTATTTTGTGTTTGTCTCGGGTATGAGCCCAACAAGATTTTGTGTAGCAGGTTATGGCCCAACAAGGCCTGTGGCAGACAACAATACTGTACAGGGTAGAATAAAAAACAGACGGGTAGAAGTAATTTTGTTAAGAGATTATATTTAGGAGGATATAATGGCGGAAGAGAAAGAAGATTTAAAGGATGAACCTAAGAGCAAGGAAAAGAAATCCCCTCTGATGCTTATTGTGATCATATTACTTGTGGTAATACTGTTAGGTGGGGCAGGTGCTGGATATTTTCTCTTTATTGCCCCAAAGGATAAAGATACAAAAAAAGGAGATGCCTCATCTCAAGGGCAGGCCTTGCACCAACCAGTGCAGAAATCATACCCTATAGCTCCTCGCGGGGCTTTTGCTGGGGCTATAGGGCCAATCAAGGATCTTGATACGTTTATTGTGAATCTCACAGATGCCCAGGGGACCAGATATCTAAAGGTTACCATCCGACTTGAGATGAGTAGTGAATTACTTGCTACAGAAATAGATGAAAAGATGGCACAGGTGAGGGATGAGATAATAATGCTGCTTTCGAGCAAGTCATTTGATGATATTTCAACAATAGCTGGGAAGAGGGCGCTTAAGCGTGAGATTATAAATGGTGTTAATAAATATCTTTCTACAGGTCAGGTCCTCAGGGTATACTTCTCTGAGTTTGTAATTCAATAAGGAGTTTAAATGAGTAAGATACTTAGCCAAGAAGAGGTAGATGCCCTTTTAAAGAGCGTTGTAGGCGGTGAAGTAGAAACAGAGACAGAAGTCCCTACAGATGAGGCGGCCGAGGATATCAGGCCCTATGATTTCACTACTCAGGATAAGGTTATCCGAGGGCGAATGCCTACTCTTGAAGTAATAAATGATAGGTTTGCCAGATTTTTTAGGAACACCTTATCAACTATGCTCAGACGCATGATAGATATTACCCCTGTATCGCTGGATATGTTGAAATTTGGTGACTTTATGCGATCATTACCACTACCCACTAGTATACATATAATAAAGATTGATCCTTTACGTGGCAATGCCCTTGTTATACTGGAGACAAAATTGGTATTTGCCCTGATAGATTGCTTTTTTGGTGGTAGGGGAAAAAGTGGGATAAAGATAGAAGGAAGAGAATTTACTGCGATAGAGCAGAGGATGCTCCGCAAGGTAGTAGATGCAGTAATAAAGGAATGGGCCAATGCATGGAATCCTGTATATAATCTCTGTTTCTCGTATGCGAGGGGGGAAATGAACCCTCAGTTTGCAGGAATTGTCCCCAATGAAGATGTCTTGATAGTGGTACAGTTTGAGATAGAAATGGAAGAGTCCAGTGGCAATATAATGCTATGTATTCCATATATGCTTTTGGAGCCTTTAAGGGACAAGCTCTATGCAGGCTTCCAGACTGAGGCTGAGGAAAAAGCGGATGTTGATATAGATTGGCTTAATCGTCTTAAGAGTGAACTTTTGAATGTGTATGCGAATTTAGTTGTAGAATTAGGGAATACCCGTATTACAGGGAGGGATCTAGCGCTACTTAAAAGAGGTGATGTAATTCTCTTAGATAAAGACGCGAATGATTTACTCTTGGTGAAGGTTCAGGACATACCAAAGTTTTATGCGACACCTGGAAAAATAGGAGAAACCATGGCTGTACAAATAGCAGGGGTTATGGATAAACAGCTTTATTAGGAGGGATGATATGGCAGATAAGGTAGAACAGGATATAGAAGACCAGGAGGTTACGTCTCCCAACAATGAAGATAGTTCACCATTGGAAGAAAAGGGTCAAGAAGAGACAGAACAGGCATCTAATGAAGTAGATGAATTAAGTGAATCAGAAGATACAGAAGAGGTTAAGGATGGCCAAGGGTTGGATGATGTGGCTAAGGGTGATGAAGAATCTTTAGCCACAGATGACGACTTACTTGCCCAGGAATGGGAAAATGCACTTGAGGAAGGACAGGGAGAAGAGGACCAAAAACCTCATTTTGAGGGTCTGGAGAAAAAAAAGAAAGAATCTACCCAAAAGGAAGCACAAAATCTTGATTTCATACTTGATATACCTCTGGATGTGACTGTTGAGCTAGGCAGGACTAAGATGCTTATAAATGATCTTCTGCAGATGGGCCAGGGTTTTGTTATAGAGTTGAATAGATTAGCAGGGGAGCCCGTGGATGTCCTTGTAAACAACAAGTTGGTAGCTCGGGGAGATGTGGTGGTTGTAAGCGATAAATTTGGAGTCAGAATAACAGATATAATAAGTCCTTTAGAGAGGGTAAAGAGTTTAGGATGAGGTTTTCTCTATTTATAGTAATCTTTTTTGCCAATCTTCTTTTTGCAGGAGATTCTTTTGCAGTGGATGCCCCTTTTGTAGAGGGAAGCATCAAGATGTTTTCTGTGCTCTTTATCATAGTTTTTCTATTGGTGCTGTTGGCATGGGGATTAAAAAGATATGGTCCTGTAGCCAAGGCAAAAAAAGCACTAGGGCTGGATATACTAGGGCAGATAGCATTGAACACAAAGGCCAGCCTTGCCTTGGTAAGGGTGGGGAAATCCTTGTTGCTTATCGGAGTAACATACAACAGCATAGTACTTATAAAAGACTTAAGTAGAGACAAGTTTGATGATACTATCTCAATGGTGGGCATGGATGATAAGCATGAGACCTAAGACTTTTTATATCTCTATGTTCTGTATACTTGGTATTATTCTACTTCCTGATTTAGGGTATGCTCAAGGTATACCTGTCCCCAGCATAACCCTTGGAGTAAAGGATGTAGATAACCCCAATGAGGTAGTAGGCGTGTTACAGATCCTGTTTATACTTACTGTCCTGGCCTTGGCCCCTTCTATCATGATAATGGTAACATCATTTACCAGGATAGTAGTAGTATTGGGCTTCTTAAGGCTGGCTTTGGGTACCCAGCAGATGCCTCCCATGCAGGTACTTACCGCCTTGGCTATATTCCTTACGTTTTTTATTATGAGTCCAACAATAGATAGGATCAATGAAGATGCAGTAATACCTTATAAAAATAATTGTATTACGTTTAATCAGGCATTGAAGAGGGCAGAGGTCCCTTTGAGGGAATTTATGTTCAAGCAGACCAGGCAAAAGGATCTGTCTTTATTTCTTGGTATAACATCCGGGAAGAAGCCACAAAATAAGGAAGATGTCCCTACCAGGGCATTGATTCCTGCATTTATGATAAGCGAGTTAAAGACCGCGTTCCAGATAGGCTTTATCTTGTTTGTTCCTTTTTTGGTGATAGATATGGTAGTAGCTTCGATACTGCTTTCAATGGGTATGATGATGTTACCCCCTATCATGATATCACTGCCGTTTAAGATAATGTTATTTGTCATGGTGGATGGTTGGAATCTCTTGGTAGGTTCTTTTATAAAGGGGTTTGTTTAGATGACACCAGAGACAGTGACTTCTATCATGGCTGACGCAATAAAAATGGCGCTTACTATAGGCGCGCCCATGCTTATTTTAGGGCTTATTGTTGGTCTTACGATAAGTATATTTTCTGCAGTTACTCAGATTCAGGAGATGACGCTGACATTTGTCCCTAAGATCGTGATAGTGTTGGTAACACTACTCATGTTTTTACCATGGATTATAGATAGGATGACGACCTATACCGTTGATCTATTTAACAGTTTACCTATGATTGTGAGATGATTCAAGTTCTAGGTATAGCATGGGATGAAATAATAAGATTCGCATTTGTCTTTGTAAGGATAGGTATTATCTTTGCTGCAGTCCCTTTCTTTAGTGCTGAAATCGTGCCCAGACGGATCACTGCTACAATTGCGTTTGTACTTGGATTGGTTCTGATGCCAGTTGTGCCTCCATCTCCAGTTAGAATAGAGGATATCAATGCTATTTATGTAATCTTTGTGCTCTTACATGAGTTCCTTATTGGGCTTTGTCTTGGTCTTGCCATAAATGTAATATTTGCAGGCGTTCAAATAGCAGGTCAGCTTGCAGGTTTTCAAATGGGGTTTGCTATAGCAAATGTTATAGACCCCATGACAGGAGTCAATGCCCCAATCACAAGTAATTTTTTATACATAGTGGCATTTCTTTTGTTTCTTACCTTAGATGGTCACTATATTTTGATTAAGGCCTTAGTAGAAAGCTTTAGTGTAGTACCAATAGGAGATATATTACCGAGAGAGGGTTATTCATATGCAGTTGTAATATATTCAGCAAGGATGTTTGTTATAGCACTGAAGATCGCGGCCCCTATAATAGGTGTGCTTTTATTAGTAAATATTACCTTTGCACTTACAGCAAGGGCAATGCCACAGATGAATGTGTTTCTCATGAGTTTTCCTTTAATTATCTCTGTAGGATTATTCTTTATGGCGATTGTTGTGAAGATGATGCCGTTGTTATTTAGCGGGATCTTAAAGGATGCATGGGAATTCATGAGGGCTTGTTTGAGGCTGTTCTAATGTGAGCTATCAGCTTTCAGCAAAAAACAGTACATAAGCTATTATTTTATCTTACTAGTAAGCTTACCATTTTATAGTAGGGCTTGATTTTAGAATATTCCTGGTATTATCTATATGAAAATCGCAATTAGATCTCAGCGGTCAGATTCAGCTTAGAGAGGAATATGAGATGATTTTAATCAGTTACGAGGATATTTTCATGCTCCGCCAGTGTCCGAGAGGACATGAGGGTTATAGGAATGCTTATAGATGAGATGCGATTAGATAGTGGTATTATATTAAGGATTGAGGATAAAACTGTACCTCTTGCAGGTGATCTATATATGGTGCGGATCGCCTTTATTACTTGTTTGCCACTAGATGGCAGTGATACAGAACTGAGGTCATATTGCGGTGATTGTATTACAAGAAAGAGGGTCTTTGAAAAACCAGCAGTACATAGAGATGAATTAGATAAAGTCAAAAATACAATCAAAGATTCATTCCTATCCACAAACCTGCCTTATATGAATACAGATAAGTTTGTGATTAGACTAAAGGGAAGGACATTAAAGGAGATGAGAGAAAAGAAAGAGAAAGAGCTCTTGAGAGGGCAGATGGAGAAAGGGGATGATAAATGAGTAATCTTACTCCCATGATGCAACAGTATTTAGATATAAAGCGGAATTATCAAGATGCCATCTTATTTTATCGCATGGGAGATTTTTATGAGATGTTTTATGATGATGCTACCTTAGCCTCTAAGATATTAGGGATTACCCTTACTACTAGAGATAAGGGCAAAAAAGACCCAATACCGATGTGTGGTGTACCAGTAAAAAGTGCATCAACTTACATCAGTAAGCTTATACATACAGGGGAAAAGGTTGCTATTTGTGAGCAAGAAGAAGGGCCTGAAGATACAAAGGGTCTTGTTTCCAGAGATGTTGTCCAAGTAATAACACCAGGGCTACTAATTGATGATGATCATCTACCCAAAGAAAGGGCCAACTATCTCATGGCTGTATGCAAGGGGAAGACAGGATTTGGCATTGCTTTTGTTGATATCTCAACAGGAGACTTCAGGGTAACTGAGGTTTTATCCTATCAAGATTTTGTAAATGAGGTGGGTAGGGTATCTCCGAGCGAGATACTGGTGATGCACAAGGAGATTATACCTGATGGGTTTTATGTTACAGAAATAGATGAAGACCTGGATTATGAAAAAGCTAGTTCTATAGTATCCTCGCACTTTAAGACACTTGGGATAGAAGGTATTGGTCTTGAGGGATATACTTATGCTGGAATAGCATCTGGCATGGTGTTAAAGTATGTGAACAATACCCAGAAAGGTATATTAAAGCATATCACAAATCTCAAGTATTATAATCCAGGCAAATACATGATCCTTGATGCGAATACAAAGCGTAATTTGGAGATCTTTGAGCCACTAGCACAAGGGGCAACCAAGAGTCTTTTTAAGGTTATAAATAATACTATTACCGCAATGGGTGCAAGAAGATTGTATGACTGGCTTGCCTTCCCTCTTATGGATCCCAATGATATAAATAAAAGATTGGATGCTCTCCAAGAGATTGCAGGACATATGGATATAATGGATAGTATAAGGGGTGCCTTGAAGGGTGTCTTTGACATGGAAAGGATTATCGGTCGAATTTCAGCAGATAGGGCTTCACCTAGAGATGTATTAGCACTTTCTCAAGGTCTTGATGCAGTTCCTAAGATACGAGAGATGATCTCAAATATGAAATCTCATGTATTGAGAGATTTATATATAAATTTAGATCCAATGGATGAGATATCTACCCGGATAAAGGCCACAATAATACCTGATCCACCTTATAGGATCTCAGATGGTGATGTGATTGCAGATGGTATAGACAACGAGCTTGATGGATTGCGAACCATAAAAAAGGATTCAAGGAAATGGATTGCATCTTTAGAGGCTGCTGAGAGGGCCAGCACTGGAATTAATTCATTGAGGATAGGTTATAACAAGATCTTTGGCTATTATATAGAGATTACAAATGCGAATCTTTCTCGTGTTCCTAACACATATATCCGCAGGCAAACCTTATCCAATACAGAGAGGTTTATAACCCCTGAATTAAAGGATTATGAAGCAAGGCTACTAGGTGCCCAGGATGCGATAAAAAA
Source organism: Deltaproteobacteria bacterium (assembly GCA_021162585.1). Taxonomy (GTDB): domain Bacteria; phylum Desulfobacterota; class Desulfomonilia; order UBA1062; family UBA1062; genus JAGGYK01. Next base: position 19,294 of record JAGGYK010000023.1, on the reverse strand, counting down.
CATAGAGATAAGGATTTTTAACGAATTGAGAGACTATATTACCTCCCACATATCTGAACTTCAACAAAGGATTGATTGCCTAGCTACAATAGATGCGCTGCAATCTTTGGCATGGACATCCATTTATAATGGCTATACAAGACCAGAGGTTTATATCGACAGGGGGATAGAGATAAGGGCTGGAAGACATCCTGTGGTAGAAAGGGTGCTAAAGGATGGGGAATTTGTACCAAATGATGAGGTATTTGATGGCAAGACAGATACAGTTCATCTTATTACTGGGCCCAATATGGCTGGAAAATCTACATTTATGAGGCAAATTGCCCTTATAACCATAATGGCTCAAATGGGATCCTTTGTCCCTGCTAAGAAGGCCATCATTGGTCTTGCTGATAGGATATTTACCCGGATAGGAGCACTGGATAACCTTGCTGAGGGCAAAAGCACATTTCTCATCGAGATGAGCGAGACAGCAAATATACTCAATAATGCAACAAGCTCAAGTCTTGTAATCCTTGATGAAATAGGCAGAGGCACCTCCACATATGATGGGATGTCTATTGCCTGGGCTGTAGCAGAATATCTGGATGAGCGTATGATAAGGACATTTTTTGCAACCCATTATCATGAGCTTGCCGATCTAGCCCGCAGACATAAGGGGATTAAGAACTTTCACATAGCAGTAGAAGATGATGGCTCGAATGTTATATTCTTAAGAGAACTAAGACGTGGGGCTATTGGTAAGAGCTATGGCATACATGTTGCGAAATTGGCAGGGGTGCCAAGTGATGTAATAGATAGTGCTGGAACTATTTTAGCCTCTCTTGGTAGAAAAGGAAGGCCCATCCCTAAGACACAATATAAAGACAGGCCTGTTCAGTTGGGTCTTTTTGGCACTCAGGACACATCTATTATAGAAAAAATATCAAACCTTGACTTAGATCATATGAAACCTATTGATGCCCTTAAATTTTTATACTCACTTAAAGGGATGCTGGATAAAAAAAGTTAAAGAATCGCAGCGTGTTTTCCGAATATAGTTTAGGGCTAGGGTGATTTATGAATCAAGGTGAGGATATAACGGTACTTGCTCGTAGGCTTGGTGTTTCATATATAGATATAGATGGTGAGGAGCCAGATAAAAGGTGTTTGGGGCTCTTAAAAGAGGTCTTTGCCCGTAACTACGTGAGCGTACCTGTAAGGTTTTTCAATGGTGGGGTTTTAGTTGCCATGAGTGATCCTCTGGATAAAGATATAAAGGATGCCCTAAACTTTCATATGGGTAAAGAGGTGTTTCCTGCAATGGCTGAAGCGAAGGCTATTTTAAAGACTATTAATAGATGTTATCCACATAATTCTGACCAAGGGGTCTTGAAGGATGAAGTAAGGAGCAATCATACTATTTCTGTAATTTCCAATAAAGGTGGTGTAGGAAAAACCCATATTTCTATAAATCTAGCCAAAATTATTAAAGATAGAGGGAAAAGGGTTCTACTTGTTGATGCAGATCTGGGTAATGCTGATATTTCTAATAAGTTGGCTGTATTTCCTGAATACACCCTATACGATTTTTTTCTTGGGGAGATGTCTTTAAAGGATGTAATAATAAAGACCCCACTGGGTTTTGACTTTATAGGCGGAATTTCTGGTGAATTCAGATTGGCCAACCTGAATTATGTTCAACGTTCTAAATTTATAAGGCACTTCAGGGAAGTTAGCAAGGATTATGATTTTACGATATTTGATTTGAGTGCAGGGATCTCTATGGTTGTTATGGATTTTGCACTTGCAACTGATGAGATTATAATTGTTACTACACCCCAGGATATCATAGCAGGATATGCATGTATAAAGGCCTCCTTCCACCGTTTTAAGTCAATAGAAGAGAAACTTATTAAAAAGGTAGAGGGATATGAGCCTATAAAGGCTTATGTGCCTTGGGTTGTAATGAATCAGGTCTCTAATTTAAAACAAGGTATATTCCTCCACAACAGGATATGTCAGATAGCAGACGAGAGAGTCAATAATATGGAGACCATATTTAATGTAAAACCTGCATATCTGGGAGGGGCGATCTATGACAAAGAGATCCTTCGGAAGGCAGAGATTAAGAGACAGCCTTTGAGTAGTCTTTATCCAAATAGTAATCTTTCCCAGTGCTTGATACATTTAGGGGAAAATATTATGAAACCCCCAGAGGAAAGGGATATTCATCAAGAGTTGAAGGGGGGATTCCGTCGTTTTGCCCTTATCTTTGGTCTTAAATGAGTGTTAATCTTAGGGCTTAAGGTATCTAAGAATCAGCCGATAAAAATTCTAGAACATCCGGTAAAAAGAGGGAATTGACATGACAATGTCTGAATATAAAGTTCGTAGTATAGAGAAATGGGAGGATGTCAGACCTGTGGTGATATATTTTGCAGGAGAGAGATTTGTTGTAGAGTACGATGTGCACCATGATTCACGTTTGGCGCCGGTAGTCGCTATGGTGCATTCATATCTTGGCAATCTAAAGCTTACGAGTAGCGATAATTGAACCCCGGATGTTTATAACCTATTTAATGTACAAGGTATCAATAGCTTTCCGCTTTAGCTTCCATATGGAACAATGGAGTATCGGAATATTGGAGTAATGGGTTAATTGGTTTACATTCTATGCCCTTGATTAATCTATTTGAAATGTTATTATTAACGCCATATGGAAATTAATAATACGAGTAGCAAGGATCAAAGAAGGGTATTAGTAATAGATGATGATGAAGGCGACTGCTGTCTGATAGAAGATGTCCTTTCCAGTGATGGTATTGATGTAGTTACAGCCCTAGGAGGAGAGAGGGGTATACATGCGTTATCGGATGACATCTTTCCAGTAGTGGTAACAGACCTCAGGATGCCTGATATAGATGGCTTTGGGATTATTGACTTCATTAATAAACGTCAGATGGATACCCTGGTGGTGGTTATAACAGGTTATGCCAGTATTGATAATGTTATTGAGGCCCTTAGGCGAGGGGCATATGATTATATAATAAAGCCTTTTAGTGGGGATTTATTAAGGCTTACCATAAAGAGGGCATTTGATTTTATAACACTTTGCAATGAAAGGGAGAAATGGAAGTATTTTGATATAGTTACCCAATTAGCTAAGACTGCTGCCCATGAGGTTTTTCAACCTCTCACCCTGGTGATAGGTGAGGCCAATGAGATATATAAGACTGCCAAAGATGAAGAGATCAAGGCCATGGCTCATAGGGTATTAGAAGAGTCCAGGAGGATCAGGGATATAGTAAGGAAGATGGATAATCTTCAAGACTATGTAACCAAACCATTTCCAGGTGGGCATACTATAATAGATATAGAAAAGGGGTTATCAGACAAAGAGTAACCGTAACCGTTCATGGGGTTCAGAAATCGGGATTTTATTTAAGTGTAGAAAATCCGGGCCCTTGGGCCAAATCAGAGTTCAATGGCTTTGTAGATAAAATTTGATTGGCACTTATGGAGTATTGGAGTATTGAAAAAATAATGGGCAATTATCATTGCTCTAAAGTGCGTAATCCCGCGGTTGGTGAGATGGTTTTTGAATTTCCATTACTTCATTACTCCATAAAATTTTTGCGCTCATGCAGGTTTATCCGCAATACCAAATTTTTTCGAATCGTTGAACCGTGAAAGGTTATGAATAACCTTTCATGATTTTTTTTAGCGAAAGAGTTCTCTTGCTATGATTATGCGGCGTATTTCAGATGTACCAGCCCCAATTTCATATAGCTTGGCGTCTCGCCACAGTTTTTGAATCGGATACTCCAGACAATAGCCGTATCCACCATGGATTTGAACCCCATCACATGCTACCTTTGTAGCAGCTTCAGCTGCAAACAGGATAGCAGCAGCTGCCAGTTTGTCCAATTCAGTGCCTTTTCCCCCTCGTTTGCCTTGAGGTCCGTCGGCAAATCGGGCAGCCCTATAAACTAGGCCACGTGATGCCTCTGTCAGGCAATACATGTCTGCAATCTTTTGCTGTATCATCTCAAAGTCTTTGATGGGCCTTCCAAACTGTTCCCTCTCCTTTGCATACTGTATTGAGTATTCAAGGGCCTGCTCTGCCATCCCTAGAGAACCACCGGCAAGTACTATTCTTTCATATGATAGACCAGATGTTACTACAGCCACCCCTTGATTTTCTTCTAGCAGCATGTTTTGAGCAGGCACTTCCACGTCTTCAAAGCTTAACTCAGAAGTTGGAGATCCTCTCATGCCGCATTTCCTGAGTTTCTTTGACACGCTTACCCCAGGTGAATCTGCTTCAACAATGAACGCACTAATCCCATGCGCACCTAATTCCGGGGCTGTTTTTGCATATACGAGTAAGGTATGGGCAATGCTTCCATTTGTTATAAACATCTTTGTCCCATTAAGGATATATTTGTCACCATCCTTTCTGGCATGTGTCCTCATGCCAGAAAGGGCATCAGAGCCGGCATTTGGCTCGGTCAGGCACAGGGCCCCAACATGTTCACCTGTGCACATAGGTGGCAGGTATTTGCTCTTTTGGGCTTCATTGCCGTTTTTGTGGATATTGTTTGCGCACAGGTTTGAGTGTGCACCATAGGTCATGCCAGGGCCAGGAGATATCCTGCTTATCTGCTCGACGGCAAGCATCTGCATCATTATGCCTTGTCCTGCACCACCATATTTCTCGTCTATGGTGATGCCGAGTATGCCCAGTTCTCCGAGCTTCTTGAAGAAGTCCTCGGGAAGCTTGTCCTGCTCATCTATCTCTTCCTGTATGGGCGCAAGCTCGTTAAGCGCCCATTTGTATACAGTTTCAGCGAGCATCAGTTCTTCATTGGTTAGTTCTGTCATTTCTGAGCTCCTGTATGGTGTAAATTTGCGTTATTGAAAAAGGCCTAAATAACTTTGAGCATAAAAGTTTTAAGTGGGTAAGAATATCCTTACCCACTTAAAATCATTAGACAGGTTCGAACCACATTAATAGCAGTGGATGTGGTACTGGTTTTTTGGTATATGCCACCTTTACACGCATACCATCATAGATATCTTCTTCTTTTCCATAGTTCTTCAACATATGGGTAAAGAGTGTCTTTGGTGCGCCATCCATCCTTACCATAGCCAGGACATATGGTATCTCTACCCTGTCTGTCATAAAGATAGGTATGAATTGTGAGACAGAGTGGCTTACAAGTGTACCTGTGCCTGGAAGTTCTACCCATTTGCAGATAGTGAGATCATTGGGACATACAGGACGTGGGATAGGCCATGTCTGTCCACACTTTGGGCACTTGGTTGCAAAGAATTTTTTGTTTTCTAGTTCCAGGAAAAATTTTGAATATTTCCCTAGGCAGTGACGGTATGAGATATGTTGGTCTATCTGTATTCTTTCTACTGTCCTAAAGTCCTTCCATGGATCATCATCTTTGCCTCTTTCTGGCATCCAGTGAAGTTCTGGCCCCATAGGATCTAATGCCTCAAAGGCCTGCAATTTAGTTGTTACCAATCCTCTTTTTTTTGGTGGTAGATCTTTTATAACTGGTAATTTTGGGAAAGTCTTTTTTTGTCTTTTATCTTCAGTCATTTTCATCCCTCCTATATTATTTAGTCAACCCTGCGGAAGATATTTACTGCGACAAATGTCCCTGTTCCACCGTGGCTATCTGTAAGGCCGAGCCCATTCTTTATTTGGACCTGCCTGCCTGGGTGAACTTCCTGTCGTAGTTGCTTCAGGATCTCTATTCCTTGGTTGATTCCAGTAGCACCTACAGGATGACCCATACCGATAAGTCCTCCTGATGTGTTGCAGGGGAGTTCCCCACCAAGATCAAAATAACCCTCATCTGTTAAAGGGCCACCCTGACCTAAGCCACAGAAACCTAGATCTTCATAGCTTACCAGTTCTGTGCCTGAATAAGCATCATGGATCTCAGCACAATCAAGCTCTTTTGCAGGATCTTTTATACCTGCCATCTTGTATGCCATCTGTGAAGCAGCCCTTTTTGCCCTGTAGTGAGCAATACCAGGATAAGGCCATGGTCTGTCTGCTAACCGCATGGTATCAGTGCCGCAGCCAGTACCTATAAATTCTATGGTTGGTTTTTGTTTCCATGTGCTGCAATATCTCTCGGCCCATTCTGCAGTTGAAAATATCAAGCATGATGCACCATCTGAAAGCAAAGAGCAGTCTAGCTTTTTATAAGGAGATGTGATCAAAGGTGAGTTCATTACATCGTCTACAGTGATATCCATTGGCTGGTGGGCGTGTTCATTGTACATGGCATTCCTGTGATTCTTTACTGCGATCTTGGCGAATTGTTCCTCCTTTGTCCCGTACATATCCATGTGCGCGCGCATCATTAATGCATAGTATGCAATGTAAAAGCCTGCCACTTGGAACTCCCAGTCAAAGTCTGATGCATAGGCAATGAACTCTTGAGCAGTATCTGAAGGCACATGCCTTCCCATATTCTCACTACCGTATATTATCATGGAATCACAAAGGCCTGCCTTGATATAGGCATATGCATTTCTTATGGCTAGGCCTCCAGTTGCGCCTCCACCTTCAACACGCATATTGGGTTTGGGACACATCCCAATATGGTCCTGGAATATAGCCCCTGCCTTTAATTGCTTATCAAAGTGGTCACTAAAGTAACTGGTAGTAGCATGTTCTATGTCCTTTATCTCCACACCTGCATCTTTAATCGCCTCCATAACAGCTTCTACTATCCAGTCTCGCATAGCACCATCAGGTCTCTCCGCAGCCATCTTGGAGATTCCCCCACCTAAAACATAAACTTTTCTCTCACTCACGGTTAACACCTCCATTTTTTTATTTAATGAAAATTTACATCCCTCATTTTGCGAACTATTTATAAACAAAATACCTCTTTATCTTTTTATAATAACAAGCAATGATGTAAGTGTCAATAATTAATTGACAACAAATATTAATCAATGATATATTTTTATTAATACAGAAGATTAACTAATATAAGGATTGGATATTAAAATGAATTTGGGCTCGGCACTCAGGAAAAGGAGGAAGGAACAAAGGCTTACATTAAAGGCGGTTGCTGAAAAAGCAGGTATTTCTGAGGGATTTTTGTCTCAGGTGGAAAATGATGTCAATTCACCCTCGGTGGAGACGCTTGTAAATATCTGCAACGCTATTGGAATAGAGGCCGGTGATGTCATCAGGCAGGCCCAAAATCAGGAAATGCTGGTGATAATTAGAAAATCTGACTGGGAAGATGTGGAACTTCCTTCCTCCGGGTTTGTTACACGGCGTTTTTTTTCACCAGAAAACAGAAGAGTTATTGATAGCTCGGTGCTTGCTATTGAACCTGGAAAAAGTATCCCTGCCAGGAAAAATATAAAAAACAGCCAGGAGGTGCTTTGTGTGTTGAAGGGATCGGTTGAGCTTGTTCATGGTGGGAAAACACTAAAACTGTCTAAGGGTGATTCAGTTCACTACTGGTCTATTCAACAAAGGGAGATTATTATCAATAAGGGAAGGGGCTTAGCTGTAGTGCTGTGGGTGGGAACCCTGTAGTGAAGCTCCCCGCCCTGTGGGCGCTAAAACAAGTATATTATAGGCTCAATTAAATTTGTTGACCAGCCTACTATCGTCTTCAGGCAATAGCAGGCTGGTTTTCAGATGAATTTAAACAAAGCTTGATAATGTCTTCCATATCTGCAGTAGCCATGGCAATGGCAGTATCTGCCACGCCATAATATATTTTTATCTTGTTATCTTTTTCCAGTATAGCCCCGCATGGGAATACAACATTTGGGACATCACCTATCCTTTCATATGGCTCTTCAGGGCCGAGTATGAAATGCTTTGAGTATCCCTTGATTATATATGGTTTTTCAAGATCCAAGAGCATAGCTCCCACCCGGTATATTCTGCCGCTCCCTGTCTGTCTTACTCCATGGTAGAAGAGCAGCCATCCTTTCTTGGTCTTTATAGGTGGGGTAGATGCCCCTATTTTGCCTGAACTCCATCCACCACCAGAGGTATGGTGCATAAGCACTCTGGATTTCCCCCAGTAGGTTAGGTCAGGTGAGAATGCCATCCATATATCATTTCTCTGCCCTCCGAGCCCTCCGGGTCTTGTTACCATTACATACTTGTCGTCGATCTTTTCTGGGAATAGGATCCCATCTTTATTATCTACCTCTGTTGCAAGGCATATCCTTTCAAATTTTTTAAAGTTTGTGGTCTTACCAATCCCTATTCTTACTCCATAGGGGCCAAATGCAGTATAAGTGATATAATAGGTTCCATCAACGAGGGTTATTCTTGGATCTTCCACACCGAGTCTTTCGTAGGGCTCATAGTCAGGATTCCCTGATGGCTCGATCCATGGTTTTTTATCTATATCGAAATTTATACCGTCCAGCGATCTGGCAAGGGTTAAATGGCTCTTCCCCTCAAGATCTTCTATCCTTAGGAGCATTATATACTCATTTTTGTATTTGCATACAGCAGCATTGAAGACCGAACTGCAGGGATAAGGAATATCTGTTCTCTTGATAATGGGGTTTTTATAATATCTTTCGAAAGGTGAACGATTCATTATTAAACCCCTCTATCTGTCTTTTTCACGTCCAAACTATTCATTTTAATCCATCCACATATTATTTATCTCTAATACAGATGGTTCGGCAATTGCTTTATATATCTTTATATGTTTTTTACTTATTTTTGACCAGGAGATATGATCTTGTACATACCTCAGGGCATTGGCAGAAAACTGTTTTCTTAAGGCAGTATCCTCTAAGGTTTTGGCAATATTGTCTATGTAATCTTGATCAGTATTACTTACAAGGCCTGCATGTGTCTTTTCGATAAGAGAGATCATTGCACTTGTGCCACTGGTAATAATGGGTTTTCCAAAGGCCAGGCAGTGTGCAACAATACCGCTTTGAGAGCTTATGGAGTAGGGAAGGATTACCGCATCAGATGCTGAGATTATTGTATCAAAGGAATCCTGGGATATTTGTCCGCGTATCACCTTTATAGTATCCTTTACAGGGGATGTGTTTATCTCTTTAAAGAGCATATTTCTATAATCTCTATACTCGATACCTCTTACCTTACCAGCTATTACGAGTAGTATATCATTTTTATTGTGTCTCTTAACTATTTTTGGCCATAGCCTTATTATCCTCTCAAATTTTTTATTAGGTCTGAAATATCCGATCATTAGTACGACCTTTTTATTATCAGGGATTTTCAGTGTGGCCTTTGCATTCTCGATCGAGGGTATCTCCCTTGCCCCATGAGGTATCACGTGGATTTTGTCTAATAATTCTTTCCTTTTTATATAGCGCCTTAATACCTCAAGCTGATATGCTTCATGGATGATTACTGCATTTGAGTTCTCTATGATAGATGTAAGGATTAAGCGGTGTTCTTCACGTACTTCATCATAAACTGTGTGAAGTGTGGTCACAACAGGTATATCTCTGAGCCGAAACTGTAGTATTAATGGGATTACAGATACCCCAAAATGTTTTCCATACAGACCAAATTCGTGTTGAATATGAACTATATCAGGGGTTAACCTTGCCATCATAGAGAATGCCTTTTCAGCCAGATCTCCATCTTCATAGTCAAAGGCTGTAAAGACATTTTTTCCATTCCCACCATAGTGAGAGACAATATATACATCTATGCCTTGAGCCCGTAGGGCATCTGTGAGATATTGGGTATAGGTTGCAATGCCGCATTCTATTGGAGGGTATGTAGAAATAAAACCTATTCTCATCTAAAGAACCTCCTTAACAAATTGTGTTTTTGGATTTAATAAGTCTTAGCACATTTATAGGCACTATTAATATCTTTTGACAAGATAGTTATTTAAATTTAGGTTATTGTCATATATAAAAGGTCATAGAGAGGATAATAGGATGAGATTATTTAAATTTGTTCTTATTTTTTATATAGCATCTCTTATAGGAGGGCCTATGTTATTGTTTGGCGCAGAAAGAGTTATTCCAGATAGACCTGGCATGAAAAGCCTTAAGGTAAGATTTAATGGGGAGACTATTAAGGCATTTTATACAGTAATAGATGCCAGGACACCTGAGGAAAAAGCAGCAGATGAAAAAAGTGGTTGGCTTGCAGGGGATGTGGTTGTATTCTTTCAAGGCCATGGTCAGAGGCCAACAGATGCCTATAAATTTACATCCAAGCTAGCGCTTAAGAGTAAGTCAGGTATAGTGATTGTTCCTGTCTGTGATACGCCGTATGGCAAGGATAAAAATTGGCGCGGGGATAGGGGCAAGGATGTTATACTAATGGAAATGGTCCGATATCTTCTTTATGATAAGGACATACATGTAGATGGATATCGACCTATTTCAGATATGCCTATACATATAAATGGTAAGGATATGCGCAAAGAGATGCCCATGGAAGGAATACGTGCAAAGATTTTGGCTGTTGGATGGTCTCATGGTGGGATATTGGCAAGACGTTTTGTACATGCATATCCTGATGCAGCCCTTGGCCTTGCTCAAGTATGTCCTGCTGGTTATGCTAAAAGAGGGACAGTAAAGTTGCTCCTTAGTTTTGGCCGTGGGTCCATTCATATATCTACCCTGAGTTTCAAGGGCCATGCAAGGGATGTCTTTAAGGCAAGTTGTGGCATAACCAGGGGTGTTGTAGGGGATTTTTTAAGATCTATCCCGTCTGCTGCCATCCATCTCCAGCCATCAAAGCTTTGTAGACCTTTTAGGGATATAAAGGACTGTACCCTGTATTGTGATGACACCAATCTTCCTGTTCCTGGTATAGATAATCTTGTGGTGATCTTCGGGGATAGAGATTCGTGTATGGATGTAAGGAAGCAGGCTGGCATATCAGATCCACATGAACCCCCTGAGGCGGAAGTGGAAAGATTCTGGTCCAGGTTTTATCCGAGTGCAGTCTCCAATGGGGCTACGCTTACATTTAAAGTACTGCCGGGTATGCACCTAGCGCCTGTTATCCATAGTGATATTTATGCTAGCACTGTATTAGAAGGACTGAATCAGCTAGGCAGTTAACAGTTTACAGGGATCAGTGAACAGGGGACGATGTCTCTAAAGGAATGTCCTGACAACCGATCCCTGTAAACTGATACAATTTTGGGCTGGTTGTTACAGGATAAGAAAAAAATTCAAATAAGCAAGATGAATGGTGGTCTGTAATGAAAGATTATATACGCTGGCCTTTGATTGTCTTGGTCTTGATAGTATTGGCTTTGTTACTACACTTAGCAAAGGCGCTTGATGTCCATGAAGTAATAGAGGTCTATGATGGTGATACAATAAAGGTAGATGATGGGACGATTATTCGCCTTATAGGTGTAGATGCACCAGAGGTGGACTCCCCTTATGGTAAAGCAGAGCCCTTTGGGTCTGAAAGCAAGCGGTATTTGAAGAAATTGTTATATGGCCGTAAGGTAAAAATGTCTGTTGGGCCACAGCCGTTTGATAGATATAATAGGACATTAGCCTATGTATACCTTACTGATGGCACGCTTATAAATGGTCGCATTATAAAAGATGGTTGGGCAAGGGCATATACTCGATTTGATTTTAAACACAAAGACCTTTTTGTCACCTACGAAAAGGAGGCCAGGGCTAAAGGCTTAGGAATATGGCAGGATAGAAAGTAGGCGCTTCCCTCTGTGTTAACCCCCTAATTTGTGAGAATGAAAATTGGCAAACCCGCAAAAAGTCTCAACAACTTGTCATTTCGAGGAGTGCAACGACGAGAAATCTAAGGTTTCTCACATTCGTTCGAAATGACACATTATGCAAGTTACTTTCCATTAGGATGCCGATGTGTCGGCATAGTGGAGCTTTTTACGAGTCTGCCACAGCTTGGCGGATTAGGATTTAGAATTTTTCACAGACTGCCAGAAATGACCTATTGACCTTGCGTATTGGTATGTGGGATACTTTATTGTTTTGATGAATAATATTGATAAACCCATTATAGTACAGAGTGATGGGAGCATACTCTTAGAGGTACAGTCTTCCACCTATGAGAAGGCAAGGGATGCTATATTGCCGTTTACTGAGCTTATAAAATCCCCTGAGTATGTCCATACGTACAGGATTACCCCACTTAGCATATGGAATGCAGCATCCATAGGCATGAGCTATGATGAGATAATTGAGCGTCTTTTAAGGTATTCCAGATATGATTTACCCTCTGGAGTGATATTCAGGATCAAGGATGCATTTGCTCGCTGGGGAGCTATAAGGCTTACCAAGGGAGATAATGGTACCCTTGTAGTAGAAGTAAATTCTCCTAGGTTGTTTGTGGAAATTACATCAAATTCAAGGATAAAAACCTTTATTCTCAGGCTATGTCCTCCTCAAAGGTTTATTATCCCATGTGGTGTAAGGGGCAGATTCAAACATACTCTTATAAAGATAGGTTATCCAGTAGATGACCTGGTGGGTTATGAACCAGGGGAGGCATTGTCTTTTCACTTAAGGAATGTGACTACTTCTGGCAAGCCCTTTGGGCTCAGACAGTATCAGGTAGAGGCAGTAGAACAGTTCTGGTCAGGTGGTGGTCTAAGGGGAGGTCAGGGTATTATAGTGTTACCGTGCGGTGCAGGAAAGACCATAGTGGGGATGGGTGTAATGGCTGAAGCTCAAACATATACACTTATCTTGTGTACCAATGTTGCAGCAGTACACCAGTGGATATCAGAACTTATGGACAAGACATTCCTTAAAAAGGCGGACATTGGAGAGTATACAGGTATTAAGAAAGAAATAAGGCCAGTTACCATTACTACATATCAGATCCTTACATATAGAAAATCAAAAGATGCACCCTTTGAACATATGAACCTTATGAAAGCCAGAAATTGGGGTCTGCTTATATATGATGAGGTCCATGTACTGCCTGCACCTGTGTTTCGGGCTACTACAGAGATACAGGCAAAGCGTAGGCTAGGTCTTACCGCGACCTTGATAAGAGAAGATGGCCTGGAAGAAGACACCTTTTCTCTGATAGGGCCCAAGTGTTATGACGTTCCATGGAAAGAACTTGAGCAAAAGGGATTTATTGCAGAGGCCCTCTGTTGCGAGATCAGGTTGCCTTTTCCACAGAATAAAAAGATAGAGTATGATACAGCAAGTGACAGGACTCAGTTTAGAATAGCCTCAGAGAACCCATACAAGGATATAGTAGCAAAGAAGATTATAGAAAATAACAGGGATGAGCCTGTACTGGTAATAGGACAGTATATAAACCAGTTAAAGCGGATAGCATCCCTGTTGAAAGCCCCTTTGATTACAGGAGCTACAACAGATTACAAGAGAGATAGGCTTTATCAGTCCTTTAGGCGTGGAGATATTCCAGTATTAATTGTCTCTAAGGTAGCAAACTTTGCAATTGACCTGCCTGATGCATCGGTTGCAATTCAGGTCTCTGGCACATTTGGATCTAGACAAGAGGAGGCACAAAGGCTGGGGAGAATACTTAGGCCAAAGAAGAGGGTATCTAGATTCTACACTTTGGTGACAGAACAGACGTCAGAGGAGATATTTGCCCATAAACGTCAGATATTTCTGGCAGAGCAGGGTTATAGATATACGATAGAGGAATGGTCTTGTGAAGATCTCAACTCGTGATTTAATTGCAAGTCTTCCATCTTATATGGTGGATCTTATGTCATCTCAAGTCCTTGGGGAGAGGGCCAGCGCTGGAAAGCTTGCAGAAAGCCTGTGTGATATCAATGTATTAAGACAGTCTGTAGGCAATCTTAAACCAGAAGATAGAGCTGTATTGACAGACCTTTATGAATTGGGTGGACAGGTCCAATGGTCTGTACTTGCCAGTATCTACGAACATGAGATAGATGCTCTGAAGATAAGCCTTACTAGACTTGGCAGATTAGGGTTAGTGTTTCAGGGAGGTCTTTCTGGCCGGGATGTAGTAATAATGCTTCCCTCACTCTTTTCAATAGTAAAAGATATAGTCTCTATTAATAACCTTCCTGATAAGGACCTGGTATGGCAAAAGGGTTCTAAGGCTGATATTCATACCCATATACTCATGATAAACGCTATAAGGGCTAGAAGATTTAGATGCAGATCCGGGGTAGAGCCATACAAGAGGGGTTGGGACCTACTTGAGGAAATATTTGGTTTGGTAGTAGACGCCCCGCGAATTTATTGGGAATTAGTCTCGCTTAGATGTATAGAGGAAAAGAATGGGATGGTAGTTGTGAACCCTGGTCGTGCTATGAACCTTGCATTAGATGGTGATATACCCTATCGTGTCTGGCGCTTTATTGAATCCTGCAAAGATTTTTTTGGATTAGAGACCAAGGTATTTGCCCTTATAAGGGAAGGTGTGATCTCTAGGAAATGGCTATCCAGGGCTCTCTTCTTGTATTTCAAACAGCATTACTCAGGGATTTCTGATGGAGATGTAAGGGTATCACTATTGATTTCTTTGTGGGTAGACTTAGGGGTATTGGAGGAGGATACAAAAAGACAATGGATCAGATTTCAGAAAGATATTTATATCGCCCTGCAAACAGGTAAGATAGATGTCTGCCTTGAAGAGTATCAGGAAGAGGTAATCATTCAACCGACCATGGAGATTCTGGTGCCCATGAATTTTGATCCTGTTGATCATCTTAACATTGGGGAGATTGCAGATTTAGAAAAGGCTGATACAGTCAGTATTTACAGGATCACAAGGGTATCTATATTGCGAGGGCTTAAAAGTGGGTGGACACTCGAGAACATATTACAGTTTTTAGATCGCATTTCTAAGCACAAAGTTGCTAATAATGTAACCAAGACTATAGAAGGATGGGCTTATTCCCTCAAAGAAGCCCATATTATAAAGGGGACATTTCTTGTGATACAAAATGGTAAAGATAGAGTCCCCAGCGAGCTTGAAGAGATACTACCAAATATATACATGATTCCTGACAAATACGAAGATGATATTATCACATCTCTTGATAAAAAAGGGATAATGGTCAACACTCCAGATACTTCTCCGAGTGTAGATGAAGGTATAGATTGGGGTAAAAGCTTACCATTAAGGCCAGCAGCACAACCTAGAAAAGAACACATCTACCCAGACGGTATATACCCATATGGCATGGTCATCCCCTTACCTTATGGAGCTGAGAGGATAGAGATATTTCAACAGGCAATAGCTGGTGGAAGCTCTCTTATAATATTCTATCCAAAGAAAGGTTATGGGGAGATACAGATGAAGAGGATAAGTCCAGTGTATGTATATAGGCAGGGAGGGAATTTCTTTGTAGAGGCCTTTTGTGAGGAGACTGGAGAAGGGGAGGTCTTTGATATAAGCAAGATAAAGGCTATGTTTAGAGATGAGTATTATAGTAGTTAAATTATACTACGGAGCCTATATAATTCTGTATCCTAGACAAACGTAAACCTACTACATTTAGATACAAAATTCGCAAATGACGTTATAGGTTAATGTTTGTCGATAGTTGTTTCGCCATAGGTTAATTAGCATTCTTTTTTTAGAGACCTTGTCATCTGATCTCTGTTAACAACGGACTACTGACAATGGACTACTGACATCATCAGTTATCTACCTAGGACTTATTGCTTTTTATAATCTTTTTTATAGCCCTCATTTCATCCTGGAGTTCTCTTTCAAGTTTATTATTGCATAAAAGGGCTTTGTCTATATGATAAAGGCTGGCCTCATAATTTTTTGTATAATAAAAATATCTGGCAAATGCTACATGAGCTAGGCATACCCTGCCTGATTTCTGGTATAATATTCCTATCTTATAAGCAACCCTTGGGTAGCGCCTCTCAAAGGGGAGGAGCGTATTTATAGCTTTGTCTATTTGGCCTTTTTCTTCCATAATATCTGCTAATGCAAGGTTTGCTTCAAGAGATAGGTTGTATCTTTTCAGGTATGGTATTGCTTTTTCCTTCTCCCCTATTGAATATAAGGCAATGCCTTTCCACGCATAGGCTTGCGGCATCTCTATACCATTAAGCAATGTTAAGCCCTCTCTAGGGTGACTAAAGCGGACCTTTAGTATACCCAAGGCGAGTCTGTTGTAAGGCTGAGGAAGTTCTTTTATTCTTACAATGGCTTCACCTTCAGATAATAATAGTGCTGAGACAGATGCATATAATGACCAAAATTTCTTTTCTGGTTTTGGACTGGCTGCATCTTTTTGTACATAGGCTATGCGTTTTTGTATGTATGGGTGGGTGAGGAGATATTCTGGGGCATCAGGTGTAGATGTGTATGTGCGCAACCTGATTAAGAATCTTGCCATACCAGATGGGTCAAATCCAGCAGAAGGTAGAATATTTGTGCTAAATTCATCTGCTTCTCTTTCATGGACTCTGGAATATTTCAGTCTAAAACTCTCACTTCCTCCTAGTGATGAAAAGATGAGGGCGCTGCCTATTTCAGGGTTTTTTGAAGAGAGTAGGGTGCCTGCCAGTATTCCTACTACTTTAGCAATATTGATCTTATTTTGAGTAGCAAAGGACTCTGGTATATGTCTTAATTGGCAGTGCCCCATTTCATGGCCAATGATAGATGCAAGTTCATTAATATCTTTAACAAAAAGCAAAGTTCCTAAGTTTATGAATATATGACCATCAGGTAT
The DNA here is from genome assembly GCA_021162585.1 of Deltaproteobacteria bacterium. Taxonomy (GTDB): domain Bacteria; phylum Desulfobacterota; class Desulfomonilia; order UBA1062; family UBA1062; genus JAGGYK01. The sequence continues at coordinate 2,618 of JAGGYK010000023.1, read as the reverse complement.
GGCAAATGCATTTACAGACCGATCCCTTACAAGATAAACTTTATAGTTATAGACAGGTTCTTTTATCTGATCAGCCAATTGGTCTGTTAATGTTTGAAGTGTCCATGTAATTTCCTTGTTATAAATAATAAGGTCCCTTGAATCTAGCCATGAAATAAATTCAGTAGCGATCTGACGTTCCTGTTCATAGCTCATGGCTGCTGATTCATGAGGTTGAATCAGGAGAAGGATTGTAAATATAGAGAGTACAACTCTTTTCATCGTTATTCTAGCTTATATGTGAAGCTTACTTTTTTTCAAGCGATATATTACTTGATAGAACTTAGATAGATGAAGATTGGAGATGATTTGAATTGTTATTTATACAAAGAAAAGGTATAGCATATTCAGCGTTTGTTCAAAATCACATGGGGAAAAGGGATAGTAAATCGAAGTGATTGCAATCCTTTGTGGTTGAAGGAAGCATGATTTTGGAGGTTTTATGGCCTTGAAGACAAAAATCCATAATTAATGTAGATTGTTATATTAAAGCTGAAGGGAGGATAGTTATGAGAACAAAGGAAGAATATGTTGAATCTTTGAGAAAGATGAGGAGGAATTTGTATCATAATGGAGAAAAGATAGATAGGGATGACGAACAGCAGTTGCCTGCATTAAATGTTATGGGCCTGACCTTTGATGCTGCCCATGATCCTGAGACAGCTGATTTATGTACTGCAACCTCGCATCTCATTGGAGAAAAGATCAACAGATTTTGCCATATACATCAAAGCAGGGAAGATCTGCATAAGAAACAAGACATGACACGTATACTATGCCGCAAGGTTGGATTCTGTATTCAGCGATGCATGGGTATAGATGCCACGAATGCTTTGAATGCTGTCTCCTTTGAGGCTGATAAATCCAATAATGGCAGTACAGAATATCATAAAAACTTTCTTAGATGGCTAGAGAATTTTCAGAAAAATGATCTCGTTGGCTGCTGCGCCCAGACAGATGTCAAGGGAGAGAGGATGAAGAGGCCTGCACAGCAGACTGATCCTGATATGTACCTGCATGTGGTGGAAAAAAGAAGCGACGGCATTGTTGTAAGAGGATGCAAAAATTATATTTCAGAGGCATCTATAGCTGATGAGATTTTAGTTGTACCTACCAGGGCCCTTGGCCCTGATGAAAAGGATTATGCAGTGGCCTTTGCTGTTCCTGCAGATTACGAAGGTGTAAAACAGGTGGTTACCATCCATAATTTTCGCAAGAGAGAACATATACCAAAGGGCTTTGAAGGAGGGTATACTGATTCTTATGTCATCTTTGATGATACATTTGTCCCATGGGAAAGGGTCTTCTTGTGTGGAGAAAATGATCATGGTACTATTTGTGCCCTGCTCTTTGCGCTTTTCCATCGTCACAGTTATTCAGGTTGTAAACCTGCAATAGGTGATGTCTTTCTTGGTCTTGCTGCCCTAGCCGCAGAATACAATGGGATTCGAAAATCTCCGCATGTCAGAGAAATGTTTGCAGAGATAATCAAGGTTACTGAACTGGGGTATGCGGCTGGATTTACAGCTTCTGAGCTAGGAAAACCCGAGGTGTATATTCCAGGTCTTGGTAGCTGCACTTATGGACCCGGGGGCTATATACCTGAGTCTATCTATTCTAATGTGGGCAGGTGTTTAACAGGGGAAGCAGTATTTCACGAAGCAGAGATGCTCTGTAACATCGCCGGTGGTATACCTTCAACCTTTCCGTATGAAAGGGATCTTGTAAATCCGGAGCTAAAACCGCTGCTTGATAAATATCTCAGACGAAATCCCGATGTGCCTGTCGAAGATCAAATAAAATTCTGGTTATTATATGCAGATATGACATGTTCAAGTGCAGCCGGAGTAGGCACTTATGGCTCCTATCACGGCGGGGGCTCCCCTATTATGGAACAGATCGTTATAACCTTGCAATATGACATTGAATTAAGGAAGGACATTGTTAAAAAACTTGCAGGCATAGATTAATTTGGTAATACCCTGCAGCTTGCTATAGGGTTTCCACAACGGTCATTGTGAGCGTAGCGAAGCAATCTCAAAAGAAAAGAAGAAAATTGTCCATCTAAGGCGAATCGCCTGCATTCCTCGCAATGACAGGAAAACGGTAGCCAACGGAACTTGACAATCAGTCTTTATGCATTAGTATTAATATTAAGAGGTATCGTGATATGAAAAAAGAGAGACGAAGATTCCCTAGAGTATTTATGCCTATACCCGTAGAGATAAATGAGGGGAGAGATTCCTGGGTATATTCGGACGCAATCAATATATCTCAGGGTGGGATGCGGGTTAGAAGAGTTGAAGATATTCCTGCTAACAAGAAAGCTGTTGTCCGTATAGGGGATAGAGCAACCTTGTTAAAAATGAAGGTATGCTGGTTTCATGATACTGCTGTTGGGTACAGATTTCTTGAGATTATGGATGAGTCTAGTTATACAAAGATGATCGAAAAGTTTATATGAAAATAGGGGTCAGGGATCAGGGGCCGGGGGTCAGTTTGAGACGGGGGAGACAGCGGACTGGGATGTTGTTTTGTTTTCATCCTTCAGTGTCTCCGACAGGACATGGGGGCTATAT
>JAGGYK010000287.1 GCA_021162585.1 Deltaproteobacteria bacterium | reverse complement strand
TTAAGCGCCTAGAACATAGAACTTAGAACAATTCATTATCCATGCCCCTTGTAACGGACTATGTCTATTCTGTAAGTATGACTGGCTCTAAAAGGATTACCATCTCAGTTGTCTCGATGATATCAGTTCTCTGGCTGAAGAGATAGCCTAGATAAGGTATGTCTCCAAATAAAGGGATACTTTTACGTTGCCTGTTTATATTTTTGCTCAAGAGTCCACCTATTACAATTATATCCCCGCTCTTTACCCTGATCTGGGTAGATGTTTCCTTTAGATCAACTGTAGGGAGTGTGTAGGTATCACCACTAATCTCCTTTTCTTCCAGTGCAACAAGATCGCTCTTGATTGGAGTAATGCTAATGTTTACGTAATTCTTGTCAAAATCGATATACGGGAGTACACCCAGCATAATCCCGTCAAAAATAGAGCTTATCTCCACCTCGGGCTCTATGATCGTTGCGCCACCTTCTGTAGCAGTTGTAGTAAGCTTTATTTCTTTTATAAAGGACTTGTTTGTACCAACACTTATTACAGCAGGCTGGCCATTGGTTACCCTGATCCTTGGGTTGGAGAGGACCTTTACATCGCCAAATTGTTCAAGGGCATTGATCGTTGCATCAAAACCGTGTTTTTCTGAGGAGATAATCATCTCTAAGGCTGGAACTGGATTTTCACTTGCGAGTTTCAAGCTTTGTGTTATAGGGTCAAATGCATAGCTTCCAATATTTCCGTGTATGCTCGACCAGTCAATTCCATACTTGCACTCATTATTCAGCTTAACCTCTAATACCTTGGCTGTGATAAGCACCTGCGATGCATAATGTCTTATGATTCTATGAATATAGGCATCAATCCGTTCTAAGGGCTCTCTCCTATCACTTACCTCAAGAAGGCCAATACTCCTGTTCACTGAAAAGCTTCCATATGGCGAGAGCATGGACTTGATAGCCTCTTCAATCTGGGTATAGATATCACTACTTTTTGGCTCTTTTTTATCCTTTATAGAGAACTCCCCTGTAAGTGGCGCTGTAGCACTCTCTTCAAAGCTACTGCTCCCTAGCACATCGCCACCTACAGAGATGTTGACCTCTTTTTGAGATGCAATACAGTTTAGATGATAGATCCGAGATTCAACACCTTTGATATACAATGTTTTCTTGCTCACCTGGTAGAATATATCAAGGCAAGCACTTATGTTATCTATGGCCTCTTTAAGCGGGGTTTTATTAAAGGCAACTGTAACAGGTGGAATAATTATATATTTATTCTCTTTGGTATCTTCTGTTACATCTCCGGTTTCACTCTTCAACCTTGAGTCGATCACAAGGTTCAATCCGGCTTCTTTTGCAATAGCATCTAAAACATGTTTGAAATCAGCGTCTTTTGCTGTAAGCGTAATGATTTTTCCTTCAAAAGGAGATACCTCTTTAAGCGGGGGTTTATATTCAGGGAGTTTTTTTGGTTTTATAGGGGTGACCTTTGACATCTCCTGTTTTACAGAAAACTGCTCTTTTTCTATTCTTTTGTTAATTGCACAAGAAAACAGGCAAAAGATGCACAGGATAAGTATTATATAGCTAGTAAATCTTGACATATATTGTCTCCTTTACACCATTATTATATCTTACTGTTACGGAATCGCTTCTAACAGAGGTTATGGTAAGACCCCTATAGCTATCTCCTACATACATCTTCTTACCATTGAGAATAACGTATCCGCCCTTTGGAGAGTTAACAATGAGGCTGATCCTAATAGGATATCTACTGTATGTGCTTCCTTTAGATGCGCTTTCTTTAGAGGGGCAGAACACGTCCTTGATATTTCCTTTAGAGCTTATATCCTCTGGATCCTGGGAACAAACACTTAACTGATCTATATTAGATAAAAAATTTGGCCTATCTAAGACAAAGTCCTTTTTGTATGGGTTAATAAAAAATAGAGCCATACAGATGATGCCAGCAGTAATTGGAATCAGATAAAGGGCAATGATCTTAGAATTCATTGGCTCTCCTTACTTACCTTAAAACCTCTCATAGCGAGAGAAATAGAAGAAGGCTTGGCTTCGATTGTTGCATTCACCAGGAAAAAAAGCCCTCCCTGATAGGTAGAGACTATCTTCTCATATAGCTCTTTGATGTCATGGCCTTTTAGGGAGATTTCGTAATCTATATCTGTTGTAATGTTCTTTGCAATCTTGTCGCTTCTCTGGCCTATAATTGTTTTCAGTTTTTTCTCATATTGATAGAGGTCGCCCTGTTTTGTGTGAATGAGATTGAATCTATCATATTGGTATTGAACCTGTGCCTGGGTATACCTGTAGAAAAAGAAGGTAGCAGTGAGAAGGATCGTGCTTATCAAGCCCAAAATTAAAGCCATTTTGAAATACCTCATTTTTTAGCCTCAAACTCTGTATTAAAACTGGCCTTGTTTTCATCATAATTAAAATTAGCCTTTCCCCCTGGATAGATTTTGTTGATACCAGAAAGAAAGGATAAAAAGATCTCCCTGGATTTTGGATAGGAGCTATGGATAGTTCCCTCTATGGCCACAGTAAAGTTGTTTGTGCTGGTAGAATAGCGTATCACTTCTTCCTTTTGAACCTCTCTTGTCTGCGTCTGCGGCTTGATCTCTGGCCTTTTGACCTCGATCTTTGTTATGACAACACCTGGCGGAACCGCTTGTGTAATCTTACTCAACAGATCATACAATTTGGGTTCTTCCTCAAAATCCTTGAGCAGTTTTGAACTCTCCTGGGTGGTTGAGATGTCTTGCTCCTTGAAAAAGGAGTGGTATTCTTTTTCTAAAGAGTGTAACTTTTTATTATATTGTACAAATGCAGCATCTGCCCTGGACTCGTACGCCTTGGCCGTATGAGCGTTTGTGAGAGAAAATCCCAAAAAGACAATGCTAATGAGTATCATGGCAAGAGAAATTCCCAAAGAATATTTTGAGAAATTCCTCAGTGTTCGCGTCTCCTTAAAGGATGGTGGAGAAAAGTCATAGTCTACAGCACTGATATTCCCAATGAGCTCCAGATTGGAGACGATATCTGGGCCTTCAATTGCAGGTATCTCTGGGAAAATAACAGGCTTAGCCAGGTCTAAGGCAGTATCTGTATCCCCAGCCCTATAAATGCGATCTACCTTCTCATGGTATTCGCTCTCTAAGAATGAGATGGTTTCTTCTATTGCAGCCCTTGCTTCTTCTATTAGATCGAATGACTCTTTTTTGGATATGGTCTTGATAAAAAAGATTGTATTTCCTTTGGATCCTATAACCCTAATATAGGATGCATCCTCGTAGACTATTACGGTTGAGTTTTCGTCGATGAGACCTATGGCACTAGCAAGGGCTACCTCAACAGGACAGCATATCTTAAGGGATGTGCTTTGATCATCCAAGACATTTATTATACTAATGTCCTTCTTGGGTACAACCAGGTAGGAAAACTTTGCCCTGAATTTATCGATGTCTTCTAGCTTTCTAAAGGCAAGACAATACTCCTCAGTGAACAGGCCCATGTTGTCAATACTAGACCTTATATGTGCATGGGTGGCATCTTCTTTTATGCTAGTGAAAATGCCAATATCTGCATATATAGTACTAGGAGAAAAACACACAACAGCATGTGTTATGGTTTTTGAAAGCTCTCTCAAGGCCTTTGTGGGGGCTGTATCAATACCTTCAATATACACACGCCTTTTTTTGATATGATACAGCGCGAGTTTGTGCTCATCCTTTCTGAAAGATATGGTATAGCCACTTTTCATAGAGTTTTCTCCATTATTATCTTGGACTTCTCTACCTTTTCAATTGGTTGGGGGGTTGGCACAGGTGTTTTTGTAGTCGTACTGGATTGTTTTAGCTTTCCATAAAGGTAAGAATCGCTTATGGCTTCCAAGATATCATCATAGGTTTGGGTAATAGGTGTCCCTGGGCTTGCAAATTGATTGTTGTCACTGGTGTCCACCCTTCCATTTCCATTGTCATCATTAGGAGGGTCAGCCACAAGATTTTCTCCGGATGAAAGGATCACAAAGGCTGCAGCTATGCCACCATTATAATATAGGTCAGGTGTGTGTGTGCCATTGATCAAGCTCTCCAGGTGTGATGTGAAATCCGTGAGATTATTGGTGGTGCATAAGTAGGGATCAACCGCATAGTAAAGCGTCTTTAGATATGTATCCTTGCCTCTTGTACCTACAGTCCTGTATGGAAAGTATCCGCTGAGTACCCCGGTATCTTCAAGCCCATCCTCATTTCTACTCGCATAAGGAAGTCTATTTTCTGCCATGGCATAACCAATAAGGGCAATCTTTGACTCCTCCACAAGTGCCCTAGTCTCGCGAAGCTTATTTTGCTTCACGAGCATAGGAAACATGCTTGCTCCCAAGCCAATAAGCAGTCCAATAATAACAAGCACAAAGGCCAGCTCAATCAAGGTGAAGCCCCCTTGAGAGATATGTTTTTTTCTATTTTTCTCCTCTTCTTGAGAAAAGATTATCTTCCTCATTATTAGCCTCCTATCTTTGTTATGAGGTCATAGACTGGACCGATAAGGGATATGACAATAATTATAAACAATCCCCCTGCGATCCCAAGTGCGATCGGCTCTAGCATCTTACCTACTACCTCAACCAATCTTCCTACCTTTTCCTGGTAGGTATCTGCCAGATATCTAAGACGTTCATCAAGGTTTCCTGTACTCTCACCCACCTTTATCATCTGCAATGCAAAGAGATCAAAGAATTTCGTAGACTGACACGCCTCAAACAATGAGTATCCACTACTTGCCATCCTGTTGATACGGCTCACAATATTTCTCAGTGCTAAGTTTTTAAATGTCTTTTCCATGACCTCAAAACTCCTTGTCAAGGTCACCCCAGCACTTAACATCATGGACATATAGGCAAAAAAGATGGCAAGAGATGATGTCTTTATAACCTTGCCAATAAGGGGAATCCTAAAGCTCGTATGATCCAGGTAGAGCTTGGTTGTCTCATATTTACGCATAATAATAAATATTACCATGGCAAGAACGAGGATAGTAGGCAGCACATACCAGTATCCTCTTAGTATTTCTACTGATTTCATCATAATGGCAGTGGGTGTCGGGAGCTCAATGTCCATATCACTAAATACCTTTACAAGTTTTGGTAAGACATAGAAAACCCAGAAAAAAAGCACCCCTGTCATGGATACAAACACAAAGGTGGGGTAGATCAACGCCCTTTTAGTATTTGAGATAATGTCGTCCACTCTCTTTAGATGATAGGCTGTATCCTTTAATGCACCCTGCAGATTTCCTGTCTCCTCTCCAATATGGCAAAGGAAGATCATGATGTCTGGAAAGGCCTTGGGATGAGCTGATAGAGCAGCAGAAAATGATTCACCACCTGCAATATCTGATAGAATATCATCCAAGATCCTCTTCAAACCTTTTGCCTTCGTGGTCTCTTTTAGGGTTTCTACAGAATCCAGTAAAGGAAGGCCACCAGCAATCATCGATGATAAAGACTCACAGAACTCAATAATATCACCTCTCTTTATTTTAGGTGAAAAGAAGTCATAGAGCTTTTCCTTGTTGAAAAAACCCTCTTTATGATACTCCAGGAGAATGAACCGATTTGCTATAAGACTCTCAATCAACTCGTGGATGTGAGAGAATTCCCCTTTCCTTTTGATGACAGCTCCATCTTGTGCAATGGCAGAGTAGGTAATAATCATTTAGCTCAACACCCTTATGGCCTCTTTTACACTTGTTATACCTGAGAGGATCTTTAGCTTGCCGTCCCCCCACAAGGTGTTCATGCCTTTATTTATTGCCACCTTTTTGATCTCAAAGGGATGTGCTCCTTCAGACAACATCCTTTCGATCTCTTCCGAGACAAGGAATATTTCACTCACCAAGGTTCTCCCCAAAAATCCTGTGTGAAGACAATCAGGGCAGCCGCTCGAGTCATAGAGTTTTGTGCCTGGGGATATACCAAAGGTCTCTTTTTCTATCTCCCCTGATGTGTATTCCTTTTTACAATGAGGACAGAGCTTTCTCACAAGTCTCTGTGCTATAACGCAAAGCAGGGAAGATGAGAGCATTATATCCCCGATACCTAAATCCTTAAGCCTGGGGATAGCACCTACAGCATTATTGGCATGGATTGTGGATAAAACAAGATGCCCGGTTGTTGCAGCACGTATCGCCATATTGGCGGTCTCTGGATCGCGAACCTCCCCTATGAGTATCACATCTGGATCTTGTCTCAAAAATGACCTAACCGCGCTTGCAAAGACATAATCAGCTTTTTCATTGACCTGAGTCTGGCGTATGAGAGGAAAATGATATTCTATAGGATCTTCAACAGTGAGTACATTTTTCTCCAGGGCATTAATCGCTCTAAGCGCTGCATAAAGGGTTGTAGTCTTGCCTGATCCAGTTGGCCCAGCTACAAAAACCATCCCAAAGGGCTTGTTGAAAACCTCTTTTAGGGCCTTGATACCATCTTCTTCCAATCCAAGGTTTCTTAAAGAGTATAATTCCTCTGAAGTAGAAAGTATCCTGATTACAAGGTTTTCACCATTAGATGTCCTTAAGGTAGATATCCTCATGTCATAGCCCTCGTTCAGGAATTCGAACGTCATGCGACCATCTTGGGGCCTTCTCTGTTCAGATATATCCATCCCAGCCTTTATCTTGATATTGGAGATAAGTCGGCTATGTAGTGCTATGGGAAAGGTATAAAAGGTGTAAATAACACCATCAATACGATATCTGATATGGGTGGTCTTCTGGGTTGGGGTAATATGGATATCTGTAGCCCTTAAGTTTATTGCAGATATAAAAAGGAGCTGGGTGAGTCGTTCTATATCTACGCTTCTAATATTCTGCTTGGCCTGATTTAATGAAGACTTTATGTCTTCTTCCAATGGATGTTCCAGGAGGTAATATTCCTTCTCGATATGTTTCTGAATGAGTAATGAAGATGCGACATCACACTCTACAGTCTTCTTCGAGATCCTTGATGCAAGGTCGAGCACCTTAATATTATCTGGTTCACTTGTGGCAACCACCAAGTTATTATTTTCAATACGAACAGGAAGTATCTGGTTATCCCTTGCAAAGGTAAATGGCAGTGCCTTTAGGGCCTCTTTTTGTGGAACGACCTCTTTAAGATTCAGGTACTCTTTCTGGGACTGCCTGGCTATTGCCATAGCAACTTCGCTGTCTGTAGTAAGCCCCATACGAATCAGAATTTCACCTATGCGCTCTTCTGTTGATAGTTGTTCTTTCAGGGCAAACCCGATCTCCTCTTCACCTATTATTCCCTCGTCTTTAAGTAAGTCACCAATACGTTTTGCCATAACTGCCCTTTCAGTTTCGCCATCTTCACCTAACTAAGATGACTCCGCTCTTTACTCTTCGACTAAATCTTTTTCTAACTTTAACCCGCTTTATATGAAAGAGACAGTTGTGAGTGATGAGTTGAGAGTTGAGAGTTAGGAGTTGGGGTGAGTACGTGCAAACTGCTTTTTCATACTTGGTTGTGTCCGCTAGGAGATGGGGGTTTATATGAAAGAGGCAGCTGTCAGGGGTCAGGGATCGGGGGCCAGCAATCAGCTATCATGGTCTCGCAAAAAGGCCATCGAGGAGCGCATCTTGGGACTTTTTGCTAAAGACGCTTAGCGAAGCGGAGCGTAAAATTTGTAACTGTTTGAGGGCGTAGTCCCGAGTTTTACAAATTTAGTGTAGCGAGCTTAGCGTCTTCAAAGAGGGCCAATTGTCCGAGGAGATGGCTTTTTAAGAGACCACGGGCACCCTTTACCCCTAGCCGAAGGGCCCCTTTCATTGTTCGCCAGTGTCCACTAGGACATGGGGGTTTATATGAGTGCGCCGAGCAAAGTTCATGCTATTCAGTTGGTGACCTGTCTGCGCCTGCCTGTGCCGTCTGCACGGCAGACAGGTGCGGACACGCACGGGCAGGAAGTCCAACCTGAGGAAAG
>JAGGYK010000292.1 GCA_021162585.1 Deltaproteobacteria bacterium | reverse complement strand
TCAAGGGCTAACCCTGTTACTCCTCGAGCTGACCCCGGTGCTCCTCTCTTTTTAGATGTCATAATAAAAACAAGAGTCAAACGAAGATTTGACCCCATCTTCAAGACCCCCATCTTATCCATCTTATCCCAACATTCCTACCATATATTTCCCAGGCTTCTCTACCAGGTATAAGTGTAAATTTTATCAAAAACCCTATACTTGCAATCAGCATCATACAGATGAACATAAAAATATCGATTATGAAATTAAGTTTTGCTTTGTTCATTTACAACCTCCATACAATCCATGATTCTTGTTTACCGAAGCTTAACATTTGAATTCGGCCGCCGCTTTTAGCGGTCGGTTGGAATGAATGGTTAGGCCAGTTTTCATTTTGTCCAATGCCAAGGGCTAACCCTGTTACTCCTCGATCTGACCCCGTTGCTCCTCTCTTTTTAGATGTCATAATTAAAAGCAAGAGTCAAACGAAGACTTGACCCCTTTTCCTATTCAGCCATGCCAATAGCACCGCACAACATATCCAAGGTGGAGTAGCTGCCATTCCATGGTTTGGATTGAACAAATCTCGCCCTTATATTTCCTTTAGAGTAAAGGCCCTTCTTATTGTCCCCCTGATTCAGATATAGACAATTCACTGCCTGGTTAAATTTTTTCCAGTTTCTCATAAAACCATTCTGGACCTCTTCTACAATAGGCCCTTCCAGATAAAGATCCTTATCCTTCCACCAGTAAAAATAACAGTCACTTAAATTCCTGCCGCCAACAATGGCCTTTTTGCCATCTACAATGAGCATCTTTTCATGTATTGCATAATCTATCTTTACGTTTGCATCCCCATATTCTTCCATCCACTCTATAAAAGGAGGGGCCTTGGGAATGTCCTGAAATATTCGATAATCCTGCCTCATCTTTTCAAGCCATTTCCTGGATATGGAATTGCCATCCTTTGGAAAGCCAAGATTACCCATAAGGATTATATTAATATCATGTCCTTTGAGCCTTAGATACGTATGGGGTGATTTTCCGAGTTGCGAATATCTCGTGATTAATAAATTCACCTCAACACCTTCCTCAGCCTTTTCCTGTAGTATATCTATTAATCTTGCACATCTGCCTGAGTAGTCCAGATAGTAAGACTGTAGATTTATCTGCTGCTTAGCACTCTCCAATACCTCTTCCCATTTATCAAATGCATATTCCCCATCATCGAGCACTTCCACATAATTGCCAGGCACTGAATGACTATTACTTACAGAATCTATTATAGATTGATTTGCGGGAGATAGGATATCAGGCTCTTTAGAAATTGGCCTGCAAGCTACATTTAACCCTACATAGAAGTTCAGCTCCATGCCAGAGTTGTAGTATGCCTTTAGGGGCAATCGGTATACACCTGGAGATATATCCGGTGGGATATCAAAGCAGCAGCAATATCTTTTACTATGGTCTTCTACATAACTGCTCAATTCCTTATAGCCATCCCCAAACATAGAGATATCTGCTGTAAAGGAGGTTATATCTATATCCTTTGGCAAGACACCCAGATCTATACAGGCTGTTTTATGGATCCCTTTATATATAATAGAAGGATATACATTCACATCAACCATATGAAGCTGTTTATGAGTTGTGTTGGTCTGAAGAGCACAGCATCCAGAGACACAAAAACCTAAGATTAATAAAAAGCCCGTCCGACAGAGGGTTTGTTTTACTTTTAAAAAATTTTGATATGCTGCATTATTAATTTCACGAGTCATAAACAAAAAACATAACGAAATTCATCTATAAAAGCAAGGGCTATGGGGTCAGGTCTTCAAACTTGACATAGCTATCTTTTTGTAATAGGGAATAATTCATGTCAAGACCATTAAGAATCGAATATGCCGGCGCCCTCTATCACATCACTGCCAGGGGGAATGACGGAAATCCAATATACAAACAAGAGGGTGATTACCAGAAATTTCTTGAGATCCTATCCGAACTTTCTCAGAGATACCATGCTATTATTCATGGTTATGTATTGATGGGAAATCATTATCACCTGCTGATAGAGACACCGGATGGTAATATTACGAGGGTGATGCACTTTCTTAACGCAACCTATACTGGTTATTTCAATAAGAAATACAAAAGGGTTGGGCATCTTTTCCAAGGAAGGTACAAGGGGTTTGTGATAGAGAAAGAGAGCTACTTGGTTTCTGTAAGCAGGTATATCCATTTAAACCCTAAAAGGGCTGGTTTGGTCAAAAGGCCTGAAGAATACAAGTGGAGCAGTTATCCTGATTATATAGGCAAAGGCAAAAAAAAGACATGGCTTACCTGTGAGTGGATACTTGGCCAGTATTCTAAGGACAAGGCAAAAGCGAGAAGGCTATACAGGGCATTTGTTGAGGAAGGATCTGCCTTAAAGGAAAACCCATTTGATGCCCTTGAAAAAGGGTTAATACTTGGAAGTGAAGGTTTTATAGACGAGATAAAAAAGAAGACAGGGTTAAAGAAGCACAAAAAAACACCTGAAAGCAGCAGGCTTATAAGAAGTATTACATATGAAGATATAGTGACAGCAGTAGCCAAAAAATTTGGGGTAAGCGAACAGGAGATAAGGGGGCCAGGCAGGCGTGAAAATCTGACAAGAAAGATCTGTCTTTATCTTTTAAGAAGGCACACGGATATGACTAATGAGGAGATCGGTGGATATTTTGGGATAGGATATACTGCTGTGAGTCAGG
>JAGGYK010000052.1 GCA_021162585.1 Deltaproteobacteria bacterium | reverse complement strand
GGTGATGGCGAGTGGCATCCAACACAGGATAGTAGATATGAGAGGTTTAATATTTATGAACTCATAGGATCCCAATAAAGGTTAAGATAAAATTAAAAAAATTATCTTGGAGTTGATGAATTTCAGTATCTAGATAGTCCCTGTAATTCAGGAGCAAAAGTCTCCTATCAATCAATATCAATTATTGAACATGTATCTCAAAAATTAGTCTTTCAAATAGATGCTTCATAGTCTATAATTATAGCTGAAAGGATACTTTTTATGGAAGGCGACCAGAAGGAATATGCATATCTGTTAGAAGGAAGGTATGGGATACTTTTAAGGCAAGTTATTAGCTCTTTGTTTTCCCATATAAATATACCTGAGACATATAAGGATTCTATATCATCTCTTGGCTCTAAAGGCCATATTGTATATGCTCATAGTTCTAAGAGTAAGATAGATGCCCTTTTACTAAATTACAGACTTGCACGTGAAGGCCTCCCAACACCGCGACTGGTATTTGGAGAAAAATTTCTGCTATACCAACCTATCAGCAAGTGGAAAGAGGTGCTTTCAGGCCTATTTAAAAGATATATATCCCCATTTGAGAACGGATTTTATCTAGACTATATAAAGCAAGAAGGTCGTGCATCTCTAGTTTATCTTAATGGAGAGACAAATAGTGCTTATCATGATCCGATTATTGAATTACTTAGGGTACAAAAGCAGACAGACCTCCCTATCTACATAGTACCTCAAAGGCTTGTGTATACTAAAAGCTCTTTAAAGGTAAAGGATGCATCAAAGGCAGATGGGGCCCAAATAAAGGGTTTAAAGAAATTCTTTACCTTGCTCAGAGGACAAGAACAGGGTTTTATTGAACATGGAGAGCCTATAAATATTTTGGGTGTTCTTAAAAAAGGGAGGAGCGAGACTAAATTCATTGAAGAGACTGCAAGAGAGATCAGAAATGAACTCCAGCAGAGGATAGCAAACCTGGGCAGCAATGTATCAGAGGCGCCGATAAAAAAAAGAGAGTTTATCATAAAAAAAACCGTGAAGGATCCTATCCTCCAGTCCTTTTTAAGAGCTTACGCTATTCAAAAGGCTACTACCTTGGAGCTTTTAGAGAAAAAGGTGTATAAGATTCTTGACCAAATTGCAGCAGACCTAAAACCTTCATACATAAATATATTTAGCAAGGTGCTTACCTGGATATTCAACAACATATACGATAGCCTAGACGTAGATAAGGAGGGCCTCAGGGCTGTAAAGGATATAGCTAGAAAAGGCTCCTTAGTATATGTTCCTTGTCACAAAAGTCATATCGATTATCTAGTCCTATCATATTGCCTCTTTCATAGTTGGATGGGTGTCCCACTGATTGCTGCCGGCATAAACCTTTCATTTTTCCCCCTGGGTCATATCTTCAGGGGAGGAGGTGCATTCTTTATGAGGCGTACCTTTAAGGGAGATATCCTCTATTCTGAGACCTTTGCTGCTTACATAAGGACTGTCCTTGCTGAAAGGATTCCCCTGGAATTCTTTATAGAAGGGACTAGAAGTAGGGCAGGAAAACTTATGCTACCTAAAAAAGGGTTGCTGTCCATGATAGTACAAGGATGGGAATCTGGCGTGACCAGAGACGTAATCTTTGTACCAGTATATATGGGCTACGATAATGTTGTAGAAGAGAGCTCCTACATTAGAGAAATGCAGGGTGCACCTAAAAAAAAGGAGAATTTCTGGCAAATAATAAAGGCTAGAGGAGTCCTAAAGCGCCGTTATGGCAAGGTGTATATAAGATTTGCAGAACCAATATCCTTAAACGAGTACATGAAAGATAGGCCTCTTTATTCTAACATGGGTGGGCAGGATAGAAATATACTCTATGAGTCTTTAGCTCGTGATATAATTGAATCTATATATCGGCAGACTGTAGTCACACCTTTTGCCATACTTTGTTCTGTGCTCATTAGCCAGATGGCAGGTATGGAGGAAGACCTTGCACGAAAGACATTTCATTTGTGTGCACACTATCTCCGATTCCTTGGATACCATATGGCCTCCTCGCTAGATGATGCAGACAAAGCATTTGATGATGCCTTTAATCTGATCAAAGAAAGACGTCTTATTATAATAGATGAAGGTGAAACCCCTGGAGATCCTAAATTGATTACAGTTGAAGATGATAATAGAATTACCTTGGAATATTATAAAAATATTATCCTAAACTGTTTTGTACCTGCGTCATTGATAGCCAATGTAGGACTGACATACCCTCATGGTATAGAAAAAACAAGACTTTTTGAAGAAACCCATGATCTTGCCACCTTGTTAGAAAAAGAATTCATACTGGATATGGAAAGCTTTAACAAGGCCTTAGAATTTATGATTGATAGCAGTCTCATAACCAATTCCCAGGGCATATTATATATACCCCGTGATAAAAGGAAATACCTGGTAATGCTTGCAGGACTCGTAGAGAATTATCTGGAATCCTATCTTATAGTAGCACTACACATCTCAAAGGTTAGCACTAAAAGAGACATTTTAAGAGCAATAAACAAATATGGTATGCGCATGTATAAAAAGGGAAAAATAAAGAGGGCAGAAGCCTTGTGTCTACCTAATTACAAAGGGGCGATAAACACATTCAAGGCCAAAGGTCTTATAGGCGATGATAACTCTATAATAGATAGTACAGGACTAGACAATATAGCTAAGGAAATAGAGGCATATCTTGAAGACTAATCGTGTCATCGATATTTTTACCTTCTTGATTCTTATTATATGGATTGCAGGGTGTGCACATATATACAGACCATCTCCTGGTTGGGAGCAGACAGGTCTTGCATCATGGTATGGTAAAAAATTTCATGGTAAGCCAACTGCCTCAGGTGAGATTTACAACATGTATGGGCTTAGTGCTGCCCATAAAACACTCCCCCTGGGTACAAAGGTCAAGGTTACAAATCTCTCCACAGGCAAACATGTAATAGTTTCCATAAACGATAGGGGGCCTTTTGTAGGATCTCGAATAATAGATATGTCTTATGGTGCTGCAAGACGTTTAGGCATGATAGAAACAGGTCTTGCCAAGGTAAAAGTCAAGGTGATAGAAATGCCGGGTAAATTTACATGCAGGTATACTATACAGGTTGGTGCCTTTAAGGATATAGAAAATGCACAGGATATGGTAAAGAGTCTTGAAGATATGGGCTATAAACCCTGTATAGAAAAGGTCAGCCTTTATGGCCAGACATTTTACAGGGTAAGATTAGGCAGGTTCGACAATATCGAAAAGGCCAAAAAACAGGCTCGGGGATTTGAGTCTATAGGGATTAGTTGCTTAGTAATGAGCCTATAATTAAAATAAACGCTTAGGAGGTAAAAAGGTTATGAGTGAGATTTCAGATGTAGTGGCCAAAGAGATATTGGACTCCAGAGGAAATCCTACTGTGGAGGTAGACGTATATCTTTCCTATGGCGAGATGGGTAGGGCAGCTGTACCTTCTGGTGCATCTACAGGCGAGAGAGAGGCGCTAGAGCTAAGGGATGGGGATAAGAAGAGGTACCGCGGCAAGGGTACACTAAAGGCAGTAGAAAATGTCAATAAGATAATAGCCCCTAAACTTGTTGGCATGGATGTCTTAGATCAGGTGGGTATAGACAATATTTTGCTGGAACTCGATAATACACCTAACAAGTCTAAATTGGGTGCCAATGCCACCACAGGTGTATCACTGGCCGTAGCACGGGCTGCGGCAATCTTCATGGGACTACCTTTATATAGGTATATAGGTGGTGCGTTTGCCAGAGAACTGCCCCTGCCACAGATAAATATCATTAATGGTGGCAAGCATGCAGGCAATAATGTGGATCTTCAGGAGTTTATGGTTACACCCATAGGTGCCCCCACATTTAGAGAGGCCCTAAGATATGCAGCAGAGGTCTTTCATGCCTTACGGGATGTCTTGGTGGAAAAAGGGTATAGTGTAGGCGTTGGTGATGAAGGTGGTTTTGCACCAGATCTCAAGAGTAATACTGAACCATTAGACCTTATTGTCCAGGCTATAGAAAAGGCAGGCTTTTACCCTGGTGAAGATATAGCCATAGCAATGGATCCTGCGGCGAGTTCCTTTTTTGAAGATGGCAAATATATACTAAAGGCAGAAGACAGACCAGAAAAGACAACTGAAGAGATGATTGAGTTCTATGAAGACATGATAGCAAGATACCCTATTGTATCCATAGAAGATGGACTTGCTGAAAATGACTGGTCAGGATGGACACAGATGATGGAGCGCCTTGGCAATAAGATACAGATAGTTGGAGATGATGTATTTGTTACAAATTCTAAATACCTTGCAAGAGGTATAGAAGAGAAGTGTGCAAACTCTATACTTATCAAGGTTAACCAGATAGGCACCCTTACAGAAACCATGCAAACCATAGAGATGGCAAGACGCGCCGGGTTTACTACCGTAATATCCCACCGCTCTGGTGAGACCGAGGACCCCTGGCTAGCAGATCTTGCTGTTGGATTCTCTACAGGTCAGATAAAAAGTGGGTCAACATCGCGAAGCGAGAGGCTTGCAAAGTACAATCAACTTATCCGTATAGAAGACGAACTGGGTTCTAACGCGGTGTTCAGAGGCAAAGATGCCCTCTATTCTATAGCATAAAG
>JAGGYK010000163.1 GCA_021162585.1 Deltaproteobacteria bacterium | reverse complement strand
GACTGTATCCCATATAAACCAAAAAAATGTAGAATTTGAAAATCTGTAGTTACCATTACAGATTTTGAGCGATGTAAGTCCTTAAATATATTACGCTTTATTTTTTAAGGGGTCAACTTGGGCTAAGTAGTTACATATTTGGTAAAAATATTTTTTTGTATAAAATGTGTGGGAGATCAATTATCGCTTTTATCTGTAACACCTAAGTGTTCTGATTCAGATCTTGATATCCTATTCTCTGGCTTTGAAACAGCCCTTCTGATACGAAGCACCTCCTTTCTGAGATACCTTACCTGAGAGGCAATAAAACCAAAAGAAAATATCTGAATGCCACCCAAGATAAACAGGATCATAAAGGTTATCAATGGTCGGTTGGGGTTTAGAAATCCAGTGTAGTATAGTGCTATTATGTATACACCTATACCCAAACCAATGATGGTAAGGAATGCCCCTAATAAACCAAATAAGAGCATGGGGCGCTCAAAGATAGTAAATAACAGATGGGATACCGCGGTAGACCGAAAAGCAAACTTGGATTCTCCCTTTTCTCTTGCAGTAAGTGTGGCTGGGATCTCCTTTATCCTAAAACCCATGGCCATTACCTTGGATAAAACCTCCAGGTGTATCTCCTTTCCATTTGATTCCAGATCAAGTGCAGAGATGACATCCCTTCTATAGCATCTTGCAATGCATGTTATAGTATGTACCTTCTCTGGCATAGCAAGCCTTAAAATCTGGTTACCCAAACGGCTTATAAAGACTCTTGATTTCGGAACACCTTCAGTTTTTCCTCCCTTCATATAAGGGCTTATAAGTACCACATCTATATCGCTTTCTTCGTGCAGGATTTTCACCATATCCAGTATATATTTAGGATCATAAGAAAGATCAGCATCTATTGTGGCTATGTACTCACCCCTTGCTGCCTTGAACCCATATCTTAAGGCCTTGCCTCTCCCTCCATTCTTCCAGTAAGACACCACCTGTACATGTGGGTCATGACCAGCAATCTCATCTAGTCTTTTAAGGGTATTATCTGTACTCCCATCATTTACAGGTATGATCTCGTAATCGTCTTCCAATGCCTTGAGTGTCCCTTTGATCCTGGCGATGGTGGTGGATACATTTGCCTCCTCATTATACATGGGGATTACAACACTCAGTTTTATTGGCCTTAAAGAACTTGGAAGATTCATTTAAAGATAGAGCCTCCTTAAATTTATTATAACTATATGAATTGTACATGATTAGCCTTGATAGATTCAAGGAGATAATCACTGAGGCCTTAATAAAAAAAGGAAAAGGGACCTCAGAGAAGAGAGGCCCCTTTAAAAAGTTATGAAATGGGCTAGGTATTAATTGGCAGTAGTTGTCTTAATCTGGGTCGCATGCATCCCCAATACCATCGCCATCTGAATCTGCTTGATCTGGGTTAGGTACGCTTGGGCAATTATCGCACACATCACCTACACCATCACCTACAACTTCACCAAGTATATTCACATCTGAATCTGCTTGATCTGGATTAGGTATGCTTGGGCAGTTGTCACATAGATCTCCCACTCCGTCGCCATCTGAATCTGCTTGATCCGGATTCCATGTAAACTGGCAGTTATCATCGCAATTTTCAGTTGCACCACCAGTACACAGGTTATCTCCAATTACACCACTACCATCTCCGTCATCATCGATGCCGTCATTGTCATCATCTGGGTCGCAGACATCTCCCATACCATCACCATCATTGTCAGCCTGATCTGGATTATATGTATTCGGGCAGTTATCCGCGTTATTGGGCGCACCATCATTATCTGTATCATATGGGACAACCAATGCATCATGACCGATGTTTACTGACCAGCGCACGTATGGATATACTCGGACTTCATCAATGGTAGTGTCCCTGGCCGGGCCACTGTTATTACCGCCCACATATATCGGGGTTGCCCCATTGGGAAGCATGTCAAGGGGTATATCTTCTGGAGCCGCTTGAGCAACATTGTTACCATTCATATAAATATTCATAGTACTGGTGTTATAAACAAAGCAGGTATGGTACCATCTGTCTGTAGATATCGGGGAACTGGATTCTATACCTGTAGTCCCTACAACAAATGAAAGTGTTGCAGTATCTGTTACCTCTGCATGGATATTATCCCCTAACTGAAACAAGGGTGGCTCATTATCTACTAAATCCGCTACATTAACCCAGAGTTGTACAGTCACACCACTTGGGTCTGCAAAGTCGAGTGTGGCATGAGGCGCAGTAGTTAAGCTATCAAGTAGTTTCATTGCCCAGTGATCCTTTTCGGTTGACTGGTAAGCGCTTGGCGGGGCTGGCCCTGTCCACTCTATACCACTTGAATCATAGATTAGTGCATATTCTCCAGTGCCATTTGCATCCAGGGCATAATTAAGCCCATCTTCATCTTCGCCTAAAGTCCAGACTACAAGCGGGAAGTCTGCATCTGCCCACCTGTATGGCCCTACGATCTCTATAACCTGGCCTCCAGTGCCAGTGAGTTTGATAGGAAGATGTGGTGTAAGCCTGGTTCCTTGATCATAGATTTCTTCAAATGCTATCTCACATTCTCCCGGCATGGCATCAGGTATGGTTGCTGCATAAAGCCCATCCTCCTGTTTTTCAAATACATAACCATTAGCTTCATCAGGGATCACATATACTTGTGGTATAGGTATGTCGTTTATGGTGAGTATTGTTACTGTCACCGTAGCCTTTGCATCTTTATGATTGGTCCATATCTTAAAGTCGGGTTGACACATATTCATACCCATAAGCATGATACCAAAGGATATAAGGATTATTATATAGATAAGATATCGTTTATTCATAAAATTTAACCTCCTAGCCCTATTTTCTAAAGATTGCCTTTAAATATTTTTGAACAAGGTATAGGTTTGCAACTAAAATGCCAAGTGTTATGAATGATAACATGTTGATTTGACTTTATAAATTTATCGTAAGATAGACGCGGCCTTATATGTGAGAAAATTATTACCCTCTTTAGGCAATTTATTTCCTAGTTTTTATAAAAATAGCAATCAGCTCTCAGCACCAAGCATTCAGCTTAAAAAAGAATATAAAGTAATTTCAATCCTTACCTTATATAGCTGATGGCTAGATGCTGAGAGCTTTCTATCCTTTCCGCCTTTGGCGGATGGCCTGCGGACATGGGAGGTTGTTAAATCAGAGCAGTGCTGAAATATCTCTCTGCCCTATCAGGCAGCACGGTTGCTATGATCTTTTCCTTGCCATATTTTTTTGCCATCTCTATACATGCCCACACATTTGCACCTGAAGATGTGCCTACAAGCAGCCCTGCCTTTTTTGCCAGTGCCCTGCATGTATTAATAGCATCTTCGTCTGTAACTTCAATCACCTCATCTACAAGAGATGTATCTAATACAGGGGGTATAAAACCGTCTCCAATGCCTTCAATACGATGCAGACCTGGCTCATGACCCAAAAGCGCAGAGACATTCTTTGGTTCAACAGCAACAAGAATGGTTTTACTATCCCTCTCCTTTAAGAATTTTCCTACACCTCCCAATGTTCCACCACTACCTAGCCCTGATACAAATATATCAACGTGGTGGTCTAGTTGAGTCCATATTTCCGGGCCGGTTGTAAGATAGTGTGTGAGTGGATTATTCGGATTTTCAAACTGTTGGGGGACATAAATATTGTTATTATTCTTTTGTATCTCTCTTACCTTCTCAACAGCGCCTCCAAGGCTTTTCTTAGCTGGTGTTAATATAATATCTCCTCCAAAGGCCTTTATGATCTTTTTCCTTTCTTCACTCGCATTTTCCGGCATTACAACGATTACCTTGAAGCCCAGGAGACACCCAACTAGGGCAAAACCTATGCCGGTGTTACCGGATGAGGGTTCTACTATAGTATCACCGGGTTTTAGCTTGCCTTTTCTTATGGCCTCTTCCAGCATGAATAGGGCTACCCTATCCTTTATACTACCACCTGGATTAAGGTGTTCTGCCTTGACAAATATATTTGCCCCTGTCATTGTCTTAAGGCATACAATAGGAGTGTTACCTATCTGATCAAGAACGCTTTTAGAAAACATGATCTCTCCCTCTTTTGCTTGTTAGTTATTTAATCTTCTCAAAAATTTTCCATAAGTTATAAGATGCGAAATAGCCCTAAACCCAGCTTCTGGTTGCTCTATGTAGTAAATATTATTCTCTTTAAAATAATCACGAGCATAATCACTCATCTCCTTGAAGGTAATTGGGACCATAGGTTTGGCTAGTTTATTATAATTGCCTATAAGTGCCTTATTAATATTGTTTGCAAATGTATCCTTACTATCCCCTGGCGGGATACACAGTGGTGCGAGTATATCGATATTTTCATCCCTCATGAAGGACTCTATTACCTCGTCAATCCTATCTTGCATACCTGCGCCTGTTACATCTAAAGGATTATCAGGAATAGCAAACTCAGGCAAGATAGATCTAAGCCTTATCACGGTTTCGTTGGTAAGAGATGGGAGTTTTATTTTGTATTTTGAGCACAGATCAGCAAAAATGCCACACATACCACCTGAAATCGTATATATTCCAAGGCCATCTCCTTTTGGTATCGGACAGTGTGTGAATATGCCTGCTGTGTCTGCAAGCTCTTCTATAGTATCCACACGTATGATCCCAAACTGTTTGAAGAATCCGTCTATCACCATATCATTTCCTGCAATAGCCCCTGTGTGAGACTCTGCTACTCTCACGCCTTCTTTAGACTGGCCTACCTTTATAAGGATGAGAGGGATTTTTCTCTTTGCTGCCATGAGCGCCAATCTTTTTAATCTAGGTATATCCCTGAACCCTTCTATAAAACCGGTTATTACCTCTGTGGCGCTATCAAGGATAAGATATTCCATAAAATCTTCTATAGTAAGCACTGCCTCATTACCGGTAGCAATATACAGAGAAATCCCAAGAGATTTCTTTAAGAGTGCATTTGCAATCAATTCGCTTCCTGCGCCGCTTTGGCCGATTACGCCGATTTTGCCAGGGATTATTTTCTTCTCTATAGCTCTACCTGCAAACACACCGGTCTTTTTATCGGGATTGATGAATCCAAGGCAGTTTGGTCCAATCAGGAAGATATCGTTCTCCGCGCAATATTTTTGGAGCAGACCTTGTTTAGCCCTTCCTTCTTGACCTGTTTCCGCATAACCAGATGATATTAGGACTATATTTTTTATTCCTCTCTTATTTAGGTTTTTGACGGCATTTAACGCAACCCTGTGATTTACAATAACCACACCAAAATCGATATCAAAAGGAAGATCAGCTATGGACTTGCAAGTTTTTATACCACATATCTCGCTACGATTAGGGTTAACAGGGTAGATGCCGCCTTTAAATTCTATTTGGTTACAGGACATCACCATATTTCTGAACCACGGATTTTTTGTTGAGGCCCCGACCACCGCTATGTGCTTGGGGCTGAATAATTGATTCATTCTCTCTAATGTGTGCGGATCCATCTTGTGCTCCAATTTTTAGCAATTTAGCTTTGTTAGACAACATGGAGTATGGATGTCAAGCGCAAATAGGGTGTTGCCTAAGGGCAAATATCCTGTAGAAGATGGACAAGTTGCAGAAAACACTTGACATCTGGTTCAGTATTAATAATTCTGTACTGGTTATGAGTATAGGTGGTGTATTTTTCAGTTATAGTTATCTTTATTTTTACAAGAGGCAAGTGAGCCCATAGGCTTAACTCCTTAAGGGGTAAACAAAAGAGGCCATGGGCTTAAAGCTTGCGGCCTCTTTTTTTATTGCGTACGGTTTATTTTTAAGGGGTGGATATGAAAAAGATATTAAGCGGTAATGAAGCGATAGCTAGAGCGGCAATGGAGGCAGGGGTACATATTGCAACTGCATATCCAGGTACACCCAGTACAGAGATTTTGGAAACGATTGCAAAAAAGTTCCCAGGGATACATGCTGAGTGGGCGCCAAATGAGAAAGTTGCCCTTGAGGTTGCAGCAGGGGCCTCATATGCAGGGGCCAGGGTTATTGCTGTAATGAAGCATGTAGGGGTAAATGTAGCAGCTGATCCTCTCATGACCTTGCCGTATACCTATATAAGGGGAGGACTGGTCCTGGTGAGCGCAGATGACCCCGAACTCTTCTCATCCCAGAATGAACAGGATAATCGAAATTATGCAAGATTTGCAAAGATACCTATGTTGGAGCCATCATCATCTCAAGAGGCAAAGGATTTCACCATAGAGGCATTTGAAATCAGTGAGGAGTTCGGTACACCTGTGATGGTGCGTACCACAACAAGGATCTCCCATTCGTTATGTATTGTGGAGGTTGGTGATATTAAGGATCAAGCCACGCCCACTTTGGAGAAACATCGGTCTCAGTGGGTGATGCTGCCTGCAATTGCAAGGGTGCGTCACCCTATCATAGAGGAGAGAATGCAAAGGCTCAAGACATTCTCAAATACACATAAATACAATATGATGGAGATAAATAATACATCCATTGGCATTATATCTTCTGGTATTGCGTATCAATATGCAAAAGAAGTGTTGCCAGATGCATCATTTCTAAAGCTGGGGCTTTCATATCCCCTGCCTGATAAGATGATAAGGGAGTTTGCATCTAAAGTAGATGAGCTGTGGGTTGTTGAGGAATTGGATCCGTTTATAGAGCAGGAGGTTAAGGCCCTTGGTATTACCTGCCATGGCAAGGATTGTCTGCCCGTGTGTGGAGAGCTTTCTCCTGATATAGTAAGGAATGCCATATTAAATACTAAGGATGAAAAAGGCTCTCAGTATAATCTCCCTGCTCGGCCTCCCAATATGTGTCCGGGATGTCCGCACAGGGGAATTCTATGGGCACTCAAGAGAAACAAGTGCTTTATTGCAGGAGATATTGGTTGCTATACATTAGGTTTTCTGCCACCTTTAGAGGCTATAGATACATGTTTATGCATGGGTGCTGGGATAAATCATGCGCATGGCATCTCAAAGGCCCTGGGCCCCGGAAAAGCCAAAATTGCAGCAGTAATAGGCGATTCAACCTTTTTTCACTCAGGCATTACAGGACTTTTAAACCTTGCATATAATAAAGGCGCTGCCTTGGTTGTCATCCTGGACAACCGCACCACTGCGATGACAGGTGCGCAGGATCATCCAGGTACTGGCATAACTCTAGAAGGTGATCATACAAT
The DNA here is from genome assembly GCA_021162585.1 of Deltaproteobacteria bacterium. Classification (GTDB taxonomy): domain Bacteria; phylum Desulfobacterota; class Desulfomonilia; order UBA1062; family UBA1062; genus JAGGYK01. The sequence continues at coordinate 835 of JAGGYK010000163.1, read as the reverse complement.
AGATATAAACTTAGAGGTATTGGTAAGGGCACTCGGGATAGAGTGGGTAGAGACTATAGATCCATATGATTTAAAGAATGCTCGCAAAATGGTGAAAAAGGCCCTTGAATATAAAGGCCCTGCAGTTATTATATCATCAGCACCATGTATTCTATTAAAGTCAAGGAAGGTTTCTGGCAGGCCTTTAAAGATAGATGCTGATAAATGTAATGGATGTAAGGTATGCCTTGGTCTTGGTTGTCCTGCTATAGAATTCAGAGATGGCAAGGCATTTATCACAGAGGTCTGTTCAGGCTGTGGGATGTGCAAGGATCTATGCGCCTTTGATGCGATTGGAGGTACGGTATGAATATATTGATGGCTGGTGTTGGGGGCCAGGGTATAATACTCGCGTCTGATATATTAGCCCAGGTCATGTTAATATATGGGTATGATGTAAAGAAGTCAGAGATCCATGGTATGGCACAGAGGGGAGGCAGTGTAATGTCCCATATACGATTTTCTGACAAGGTGTTCTCCCCTATTATTTCAAAGGCCCAGTGTGACATCCTTGTGTCATTCGAAGAGGTCGAGACAGCGCGTTATCTGGATTTCTTAAAACCTGAGGCAAGGGTTATTGTAAATCGCTACAGGTTATCTCCACCATCAGTTGCCTTAGGGCTAGATGAATATCCAGATATATCTGATCTAGTAAGGACAAAGACACGTAACCTTTTCTTTGTAGATGGAGATGATATTGCCAGATCTTTAGGCAATCCAAGGGTTGTGAACGCTATATTGCTTGGGGTTTTATCCACACTATTAGAACCAGATGAATCTATTTGGGGTAAATGTT
>JAGGYK010000009.1 GCA_021162585.1 Deltaproteobacteria bacterium | reverse complement strand
TGAGACGGGGGAGACAGCGGACTGGGATGTTGTTTTGTTTTCATCCTTCAGTGTCTCCGACAGGACATGGGGGCTATATGAAAATAGGCACAAAGCTTTGTAGGGGCCTTTTGCCCTCATCGGCCCGTTTAAGGAAACGATTATCCGCCAGTAGCCGAAAGGGTTACAAATCCAGACCCTTTTTGAGATCAATGGTCTTTGTTAAGCTAGCTCTTTCCTGAGCCCTTTTTAACGCAAGCTCTATCAGAGATGTTATAAGCTCAGTATAAGAAATCCCCGACTCCTCCCACAGCTTGGGATACATGGATATGCTTGTAAAGCCTGGCATGGTATTTATCTCATTTACATAACAGATATCTCCAGAGACCAAAAAATCTACACGGGCCAGGCCTGCCCCCTCTATAGCAATAAATGCATCAATGGCCAGAGCCCGTAGCTTATCTGAGAGGTTGCTGTCTATTCTGGCCGGGATAATCAGCTCTGATGCGTTATTTATATACTTTGCATCAAAGTCATAAAACTCATTACCCGGTATAATCTGACCAGGGACAGATGCCTTTGGTTCATCATTTCCCAGGAGGGCCACTTCGATCTCAATAGGATCATTTATTGCCTTTTCCACCAACACCTTATCAGAAAACCTAAAAGCCTCCTCGATACTACCACTTATATCCTTTGCCTTCGCTACCTTTGTAATTCCTATGCTAGAGCCCATGGTGGCAGGTTTTATAAATACAGGGAAGGTAAGGCGCTTCTCTACCTCACCTATGATATCATCCTTAGATGTAGCCCATATAAACTTTTTTATACACATGCCAGGCACTACCGGCATCCCCTTTTCGGCAAGAATCCTCTTTGTCATGTCCTTGTCGTTTGCCATAGCAGATGCCAAGACATCGCAGCCCACATAAGGAATCCTTCCAAGGTGAAATAACCCCTGTATAGTTCCATCCTCACCCATTGGCCCATGAAGCGCAGGAAAGACCACATCTACAGGGGTAAGGGTATTACCCTTCTCTACAGAGATAAAACCCTTTTTCTCAGGGTCGATTGATAAGACTGTTCTGTCTACATCATGCCTGGACTTTTTCCGCAAAAGGTCAAATGCGCCTGGGCCTATGAACCATCTCCCCTTTTTGTCTATAGCCACATATATTGGTTCAAATAGAGACTTATCAATATTTTCTGCAATTGATGCTGCAGATATAATCGATACTTCGTGCTCTGTGGATACACCGCCAAATACTATTGCAACAACCTTTTTAGGACTCAATGAAATTTTCCTTCTTAAAATGACATTATAATTTTCTTAAAGTCTATCGACTCAGACCTGCTTGTTTCCCGAGGCTGAGTGCTGATTGCTGAACGCTTATGATTATGCCCCATACTTTGTAAGTCTTTCTGCATAAGCCATTGCCAGAGGCATGATATCGAGGTGTCTTATGTGCCCTAGCCCTCCCTGCATACAAGCCCTCTCTCCAAATTCAGCTACACTATCCTTTCTTATGTTGTTTGCATAAAAAAGGATCGGCAGCTCATGCCATGAGTGTGACTTTAATGCAGCAGGGGTAGAATGATCACCTGTGATAATAAATACATCCGGTTTCAATGCCAGGATACCAGGGATGGCCCTATCAGTCTCTTCTATTACGGTTACCTTGCGGTCAAAATCACCGTCTTCACCTGCAGAATCAGTCTTTTTTACATGGAAAAAGAAAAAATCATAATCTTCCCAATTATCTTTCAATGTCTCGACCTCACTTTGAATGGTATCCCCTGCCTCCACCACTTCCATACCAGCCAGGCGTGCTATCCCTTTATACATGGGATATGTGGCGATTGCACATGATTTGAGCCCATACACATCGGAAAAAGAAGGTAGTCCTGGATCCTTTGCAATTCCCCTTAATGTACAGCCATTAGCAGGCCTTTCATCCTTTAGGATTTCAAAGGCCTTTCCTATCCACTCGTTTATAATCTCCGCACTTTTTTCAGCCTCTTTTCGCAGGGGTTTTACAGGTAATGGCTTTACCCCTGTCCTTTGAGGGTCTGTCTCTGTAAGAGAACCAACGAGCCCATCACTACTTAAAATCAGAGCGAAACGATAATCTTTGACAGGTCTTATAATTATATCTACATCATCTATCTTTATAGACTTGAGCTTATTCACCAGTCTGGCGCACTCCTCTGTAGAGATCCTACCTGCGCGCCTGTCTGTTATCACATGAGTTGCTGGATCCAGGCTGCAAAAATTACCCCTTGCAGCAAGACTCTTTGGGTCCAGTCCAAGTCCTACACCTAGCGCCTCCAAGACACCTCGACCTATCTGATACTCTAAAGGGTCATAACCAAACAAAGCAAGATGTCCTGGACCACTACCAGGGGTGACACCAGGCGCTATAGGTGTGGATAGACCTAGGATTGAATCTGAAGCAAGGCTATCCATATTTGGGGTTTTAGCAGCTTCTAGTTCTGTCTTCCCATCGCTTCCCGGTAGACCGCCAAGACCATCCATTACCAGTAGCACTATCTTTTTATCTGAGGATATGTGCAACTCCCTCATAAGATCTATTTGATTCATGCCTTCCTCCTAAATCTCATAATATATCCTGATACGATCCCACTTGCTATTAAGAATGCCAAACTGATGTTTGTATACTTAATGTATAGGAAAAATTCAAGGTGTTATCAGGTAATGCCAGCTGCAAAGACCTCCTTTATCTTAAGGCGAATATCTTCCATCCCTTTTGTCTTGTTTACCTCCTTGGCAAGATAGTGTCCAAATTTCAGGTTTGTAGATAACCATGGAAGGGCCTTTTTGAATCTCTTTATGGCAATCTCCGGTGGAAAATGTGTCTCTAAAAGAAAAGACAAATCCACAATCACGCCTGGTAAGTCAGGGCTAGGCTCTAATGTCTTATTCATTAGCAATGCCTTTATATCCCTGAATATCCAGGGCTGCCTCAATGCTTGCCTCCCAATCATTACACCATCGCATCTGGTCTGTTTTATTAAATCAAGTGCATCTCTGGGGTTATTCACATCCCCATTTCCTATTACGGGTAGGCAGCTGTGTTCTTTTACCATGGCTATGTATTCCCATCTCGCTGGTCTTGCAAGCCCATCCATGGCTGTCCTTGGGTGCAATACAATGAAATCTACGCCTGAAGCAGCGAGCATCTCAACAAAATCCACCAGATAGGCCTTATCGAGGGAATACCCCAGCCTTATCTTTACAGACAGGGGAACATCTACAACGCTACGCACAGCCTCTACTACATTTTGGGCAAGTTTGATGTCTTTCATCAAGGCAACCCCCCATCCGTGCATTGTAATCTTTTTCAGCCAGCAGCCCATATTAATATCTATGCCCCATGGCCTGTAGCTGACAAGCCTTGCAGCCGCATCTTTCATCAATTCAGGGTCATTACCCACTATCTGGAGGATAAGGTCTTTTGGGCTCACCCACTTTAGGTATACAGAATCCCCAGGCCTTTCTGATGGCAATATCCTGGAATTCAGCATCTCGGAATAAAAAAGGTCGCACCCGCCAAACCCCCTTACTAACTCTCGAAAGGCCACATGGGACAAGTGGGTCATGGGGGCCATAATGAGGAAGGGGTCAGGTCTTGACATTTTAAAGCATGCCACGCTCTTAAACCAGGCAGCTGAAAAAAATGTCAAATGTCACTGCCTGACCCTAACAGTTACTTGCTTGTATCCCTTAAAACAATTAAGGCATCCACAGCTACCGGGGTATCATCCTTTATGATTAAAGGATTTATGTCAATCTCGGCCACTTCATCTATCTCGAGGCCAATCCTTCCAATATTCATAAGTATGTTTGCTAAGACTTGCCTGTTTACTGCTGGCTTACCCCTGAATTCTGAAAGGATTTTCTTTGCCTTTATCTCATCCATCATCTCATAGGCATCAATCTCTTCTAAGGGTGCAACCCGAAACGAGACATCTTTTAATACCTCAGTAAATATACCACCTAAACCAAACATTACACATGGACCAAACTGAGGGTCTCTTATCAGCCCTGCTACCAGTTCCCTCTCCCCTTTAATAATCTCCTGCACCAAGATCCCGTCTAATTTGCCATTGCCTCTTTGTTCTATAGCGTTATAGGCCTTTTCCAGTTCAGCTTCATCCTTGATCCCCACTTCCACCAGGTTAAGTTCTGTCTTATGGGTGAGTATGCTGGATGAACCCTTGAGTACCAATGGATAGCCTACATCTTTTGCACAATCCTTTGCCTCGTTCAATCCCTTCGTAAGATATTCCTTTGTCACAGGGATAAAATATTTGCTTAAGACCTTCTTTGACTCATATTCGCTTAAGGTCTTATCTCCCCTTTTTACAGCGTCATCTATAATCTTCATCCGTACCTCCTGCTTCCTATTTGTAAGTAATGTGATATTTAGCAGATTTATAATATAAAAGAAATATTAATATCAATCAAAAATCTTAACCATCCAAATATCCGGTAATTAAGAGCCGAGAGAAGCTGATTTTCTTTGCCTCTCTATTACCTCAAGATTACTCAGGATTCACTGCGAAGTGCCAAGTCTAACCAATCAAACCAACAAAACTGAGACCTTTGCATAATACGCATATTGTCATTGCGGGTACAGCGAAGCAATCTCTAACTACCTATAATGGGATTGCTTCGCCTGCCTGTGCCTCGGCAGACAGGTCGCTTGCGCTCCTCACTATGACTGGTAAGTAGTTGTGCAAAGACCTCAAGAATTGAGTCTATTCTATATTTTTCTTTAAGCTGAAAGCTGATTGCTATTTTCATATAAACGCGTATGAGCGATCCACGCTCACAACGAAGTATGAAAATATGGCATTTTCATACAAATTCTATCCCTGTAGTGCATATTTCCCTTAAGCGGGCTGATTAGCCTTACCAATA
>JAGGYK010000233.1 GCA_021162585.1 Deltaproteobacteria bacterium | reverse complement strand
TGAGACGGGGGAGACAGCGGACTGGGATGTTGTTTTGTTTTCATCCTTCAGTGTGTCCGACAGGACATGGGGGCTATATGAAAATAGGCACAAAGCTTTGTAGGGGCCTTTTGCCCTCATCGGCCCGCTTAAGGGAACGGGCCCTACAACGTATTGGTAAGGCTAATCAGCCCGCTTAAGGGAAATATGCACTACAGGGATAGAATTTGTATGAAAATGCCATATTTTCATCCTTCTCTGCGAGCTAGGGCACGGGAGTTAATCAAAATAACCAGGTAAGAGCTCTGGCGCATATTGCTCAACCATACCCTTAGTTATACTGCTTCTACCTGCTATATCCCCATAGAGTTTTCCACTGGCTCGTAATTGTCTTTCTCCAGTCTTATGATCAAACGCAACCAGTCCAAAACGCAAGGCCCAGCCTTCAGCCCATTCAAAATTATCCATCAATGACCAGTGGTAATAGCCACGAACATCAATGCCTTCTTTCAGTGCCCTGTGAATCTGCTTTAGATGTGTGAGTATAAACTCTGGTCTCCTGGAATCATCCGCATCTGGAAGACCATTTTCTGTAATGTATATGGGCTTGCCCAAAGTAGAGACCATCTTCAATACCCTATAAAGACCTTCTGGATATATCTCCCCGTATGGATGACCATCCCTTATAAAATCACTTACCTGGGCACCAGGGGTACAGTTAAAGATATTATCAAACATTACCTTAGGAGAGCCAATCTTAAAGCGCACCTTCCACCTGGTATAATAATTCAGCCCAAGGAAATCAGTGCTTTCCTTAAGCCTCTTTATCTTTTGGCTGCGCCACGGCAAGAAAAACAGGAGACTGCCTGATCTGAACGGCTCCAGGACAATGGAGTTGAAATACTTATCCAGGCCTGCACACAACAGCTTATCCCATAAGGAACCATCATCCCATGGATCAAATAGCTGATAATTCTTTACAATACCTACCTGGGAGGCTGGATTATTCCCTTTAATAATCTCATATGCCACTTCATGAGCATCTAGTAGATTGAATAGAGAACGAAAATACGAGACCAGATTCAACCTGCCAGGAGGGAAATTACACATGATATAGGTCTCTACAGCATATACTGCTGGTTCATTGATCGTGCACCATAAATGTACGTCTTCACCTAATCTTTCAATGACAAAAGAGACATATCTCTTAAAATAGGATATGGATTCTTTATTGATCCATGCTCCCTTTGTCTCAAGCCATAAAGGATTTGTAAAGTGATGGAGGGTAACCATTGGCTCAATACCATTACTCTTAAGGGAGTGAATCATATCTTTATATCTATTGATCGCATCCTCATTAAACCTTCCCTCTTCTGGCTCTATCCTGCTCCATTCAATAGAGAGACGGTGTGTATTGTTATTCATCTTTTTCATAAAGGAGATGTCGTCTTCCATTGATTTCCACCATCCGCATGCATGACCGCTCTTGTCAGAATGCCATATCTTCCCTGGCATGTGTTCCCACTCCCACCAGTTATTATTGGTATTTTCCCCCTCTACCTGATGGGAAGATGTTGCACAACCCCAGAGAAATGACTCGGGAAACTCTATACTGAAATCATCTCTCATAAAGGACCTCCCTTTAAAAAAAGATGTTTTATCGTATCTACTGGTACACGATACAGAACCTTAATTCAAGAAGCATATGAAAAGTGAATAGTAAACAGCCCTCATCGGCCCGTTCAGGGGAACGGGCCTTACATTGCTGAGAGCTGATGAACTAAATTTCCATTATCATACAGCTATTTTCATCCTTCGTTGTGAGCGTGGAGCGCTCATGCGCGTTTATATGAAAACAGCATTCAGCTATCAGTAAGATAAAGATCTCCTTTAATTATTCCCTTATTTAGGATATCTTACCTCTCATACCATAGTTGGAGGTGTAAAATGAAGACACTCCGGATACAGATTCTTACACTTTTTATGATAACTCTTTGTACAACAGCTCTAGGGGCTCCAATAAAAAAGGCAGTGATCTACCAGGATATGGCATATATCACTATAGAGCTAAAGGCCAAAGACCATATAGTAACCTTAGAGACACCCCCAGGACTTATACCTGAGTCCATCATAGTGGCCCCACAGCCAGGCGCTACCATCTATAATATCCGCGTGGAGCGAATAAGATCAGTCTCTGGCAAGGTGAAACTTATTCAAAATAAGCTTATAGAGAAACGATCCCTCAAGGCAGAAAAACAAAAGGCCCTAAACATGATAGAGCATGAAGTTGAGATCATCTATAAGGCTGCAGGTGCAATAAAAGAGGACGAGATTTTTCCTAAGGATCAGGTCATGGATGCCCTGGCGTTTATAGAGCATAGGGTAAGTAAGCTCAGTGCAAGGCAGGTGAAACTCTCAAACGAGATAAAGGAGTTAGACATCCAGATAAACGACTTAGAAGAGCAGATCAGGCATATATCAAAACATCAGGGCTATCAAATAGTGGTGGGAGCAGATGGCAATATAGCCATTTCATATGCCATAAAGAAAGCTCATTGGGAACCAGTATATAGGATAAGTGCATTCCCTCAAAGCAAAGAAATAAACCTTGAGTTTTCAGCCAGGGTCTGGCAGACAACCGGGATGGACTGGGATACTGAAGAGGTTTGTATCTCTACAGGCAGGCCATCCTTAGGTATAAATGCACCTGTGATAAGGCCCTGGTATATAAGACCTAGCCCTCCTGTGAGGGCATTAAAGACCTTTGAGAGTGATACAATCCAGAGTCTAAAGGCCGAAGCTGTGTCTATACCCCCTGGATCTGTCACTAGCACCACCACATCGTATCTCATGGGGGTGGGTAAAAAAGCTAAAATCCCGGGTGATGGTACTCCCACTGTAATAAACATTCAAAAGACAAAAATCCCAGCAAGGTTTACCAGGGTATGTATACCCAAATATGACAGAGAAGTATATCTGAGGGCAGAGGGCCACTGGCAAGGGCAGGCCCCGATCCTTTCTGGCAAGTATTCTGCCATGGTAGATGGGGTATTCTGCGGTCAGGGCCTACTTAAAAGGGTGGAACCTGGAGGAAAGATCAAGGTTGATCTCGGCAGGGATGAAGGGATTAAGGTAGAAAGAAAGGAGGTAACGGCCTTCCACGAAAAGACCCTCACAGGCAAGGACAAGACGAGCTTCAGCTATAAGATCACCATTGAGAATACAAGAACAACCCCAATGGATATAATCGTCAAAGATCAGATCCCTATCTCACAGGACGAAAGAGTAAAGGTTGCCATTACCGAGGTTAGTCCAGTAACCATTCCTGACAAGGATGGTATACTGACATGGCTGGTGCCACTCCAGCCCCATGAGAAAAAGCTATTGGAATTTGGTTTTTATATCACTGGGATGGAGATAAATCGATAAAAAATATTAATGTCCGTTGATAATTGTCAGTAGTCAACGGGCTCTTGCCAGAATCCTTTGGGCAACAACTAACAACGGACAATGGACCACTGACATCATCTAAAAAGTATCTATGTACAAAAATACTGCATGGTTGCATCAGGCACCACAGCTGCCCTGCCTCCATCAGGAAAGGCCTGTGAGATAATCTCAAATGTCTCATCCCATGTGCTTGTAAATGTCACTGCGCCAGCATCCACAAACCAGTCTGTACTTGTCCTATCTGGATATTCTGTCAGCACTATGGCCTGTATCCCTTCAGGGAGATTGTCCTTATACTGATATTGCCTGCCCCCATATCGAGTTCCAAAACTCCTGAATAGATAATGAGTAATTTGACCTTCAGGGGCATTATATACAAATACAATAATGCCTTTTTGAAGATTAACACAGGAAAATCCTATAAGACCTGCTATCCCCATCTCATTGGCCTTGCCATATGCATTAACTACTGCCACATCATTTCCATATGTAGGCGAGGTGGCATAGTGATCAATGGCATATGCACAACCCTTTAGATATTCCTCTGTAGGATTACCTGCAAACAGATTACAGACCTCACCTCTCAGATTGTATATGACATCGATTTTGAAGTCCAGCCTTGCCAATATTACTGCATCAGAGCAATCCTTGTTCATAAGATTGCCCTTGTAATTTCCAAGCCCCAAATACTGAGCATTCTTTTGCTGAATTACAGAATGAAAATAATCTATTGTGTCAATATGTGATATTCCAGGTAAAATTATCTTTCCCCCACCGCCAAACCAGTGTGGAGATGAGGTGCAATCCCACCTATGCCGATCCTTAACTCACAATTCAGATATTCATTATTCAACTTAATGGGTGTACCCTGGGATGTATCACCAACATGTGTACAGTTTTCATAACAATTGTGATTGTATACTGGATAGTCCCTCACGATGTCACCACCTAGCTTTTTCCTGAACATGTTGAAGTCATGAGCGCCATGACACCCCAATGCACAGATAAAACGGATCTGATCATCATGTATATCTGCTGCATGAAGTTCTTCAATCACATGATGGGCAATATCACCTACAGGGGTAAGACGGGAGAAATCATCAAAGACTATTGCTACCTCTTTACTATTTCTTGCAAGCTCTCTTATCGGTCTGCATCCTATAGGCCTTCTCAACAGATCTCCTATCTCTTCATCTGTTAATGGCCTGGCATCAGCACCCTTTGGCGGACAATAGCTTACCTCCCAACTATCAGGAAAACCTATCTTCAAATCTTTCTTTTCATACCAGTGGAGTTGGGGGAGATAAAAATATTTCATTGAGCCCTCCTAATGATAATATTTTTGACCTGATAATAATATCATTATATAACCTATCATAGCAAAAAAATACCTCCTTAATATTTATATGAAAATAGCTGTCAGGGATCAGGGGCCAGGGGTCAGTTTGTATGAGAGGGGTCAAGTCTTCGTTTGACTCTTGCTTAACATTTTTTTATCTCTTCAAAACATTTTCTAAATTTGCGATCACTTTTCAGCTTCCCTCTTGTCCGTTCAAGCACGCTGCTGACCGAGCT
>JAGGYK010000090.1 GCA_021162585.1 Deltaproteobacteria bacterium | reverse complement strand
TCTCTAAGAGATTCCTGATAGATTCCCCAAGGGCAAACGGGGAACTTCCGGCAGCCATTTGAAGATTGTTGATTGTAAAATGTTCCTGCCCCCTTTTTTCACTGTAGAAGTTTCTTATAAAACTACTTACTTCCTGGTATATTTCTTTTTCTGTGGGTGATTGTTCTACATAAAAGGTTGTTGCAAAGCGCTTTGGCAGTCTTACATCAACCAGTGAACGAGTATTACGGATCATGACATCTCGCAAAAGCATCCTTAACTTTTCAGGATTATTCGGCACTCTAAGGTTTCCACTCTTTACATACTCCTTTTTAAACTCCTTCTCAGTACTGAGGGTTCCTGGTCTGAGCAGGGTGATAAGGTTGTACAATTCGAGGAGATTATTTTGAACAGGCGTAGCACTCAAAAGGAAAATAAACTTTTTCTTTATGGAATTGACCAATTTGTAGTTTAAGGTTCTTCTGTTACGCAGGTAATGCGCCTCATCAACAATAACCAGATCATAATCTATAGAGGTAATTGTCTCGAAATTTTTCTGAGACTTGGCTGTATTAATAGAGGCAATAACGCGATTTTGTTCATGCCAGAAATTCCGAGAATTCTCGCGATATGAAGCATCGTCAGTGGTGAGAAACTCAAGATTAAACTTGTTTTGCAGTTCTTCCTTCCATTGAGAAACCAGGGTAGAGGGGGTCAGTATGAGTATTTTCTTCACTATCCCCCTGATAACGTACTCTTTCAGAAGCATACCGGCCTCAATGGTTTTGCCTAATCCTACTTCGTCAGCTAACAGCACCCTTCCTCGAAATCTTTTCAGTACATTAGATACAGTTTCAATCTGATACCAGTATTTATCGACATCTTGCAGCTGCTCCAGGCAAAGCAATTCATCGAATTCTTTTATAAGGTTGATACGTTTATATTGCAGGAGAAGGTTGTAGTCTTCGAATAAATGGTAGCCCTTTGGAGGAATTTGTTCGGAGAAAACGCTATCTACAAAATTTAGCTTAACGCCCACTGATTGATCAAGTAAACTCTTATCTTCGAAATAAGAAAGGTCTATTGGCGGATGCTTTTCTGGAGGGGGTATTTCTTTATCTGTTTTATCTGTATGCGCCTGTCTTTGTGATTCAATTTCAAAGAGCAATTTGTGTTGCCTTTGCTTTTCAATCTTTGAACTCTTGACTTTAATGCTTAACTCTAGAACCCTGGTGGATTCCCTGATCCCGTCTAATGCAGCATTCTTAAGTGAGCGCAGACGTTTGTTAAGGCGTGTTCCTTTTATTACCCCTAGAAATTCCTGAAAGGCACCAATCGCCTCTTTGTAAGATTCATTGCGCATCAGGCTATATCCAGCGAAGAACAAGGCCTCCAAATCGTTAGGCCTAAATTTCAAGATATTATGAAAAGATTTTGCCGCCTGGGCAAAATCATGTTCGTCCATATATATCTGGGCCAAAAGATAATGGGCACTCAATTGTTTTTGATAACAGTTAATGGCCTTTTGGGCGTAATACTTGGCTGCTTTAAGATTGCCTTTACTATATTCATGCTCAGCCCAGAAGAGATTTTCTTCTGCTTCCATCCTTCTTATCCGATCAGACTTGTTTGCCTTGATTTTTTTCTCACGATCCTTCCTTTTTTGATCTTTCTTTTTTGCTTTCATATGAGAAAAAACTAACAAGAGATTCTTTATATGTCAATCAATCATGCTGGTAATTGATAATCTCGCGAATTAAGTATATAGACTTAAAGTAAAAGTTTCCTTAAATGTAAAGAGACTTCTTCTTACTATTTACATTTTTAATACATAAACAGGAAGGGGGTGTTAATAGAGCAATACCTTAATTTTATCAAGGTAAACCCCCAGCTTTGCTGGGGGACTCCCAGAGTTTGACAGAAACGGGAGTATGATAAAGCCTCCGACTGTGAACCGCTCAAGGTTTACAGAAGGAGGCACAAATAAAAGATGTAGTACAATTAAGCCATACAGTATGGGAATGCAAGTATCACATAGTATGGATACCGAAATATCGGAAGAAGGTTATGTACGGTCAATTGCGAAGGCATATGGGAGATGTGCTCCGAGGATTGGCTCGACAGAAGGAGAGCGAGATTATAGAAGGTCATCTGATGATGGACCGTATACACATATTGATATCCATCCCACCGAAGTATTCGGTATCGCAGGTAGTGGGGTATATCAAGGGCAAGAGTGCCATACATATAGCCAGGAGTTACATGGGCAGAGGAGGAATTTTACTGGTCAGCATTTTTGGGCAAGGGGGTACTATGTGACCACAGTTGGAGCTGACGAAGAGAGCGTGCGAGAGTATATCAAGAAGCAGGAGAATGAAGATAAGCGACTTGATCAACTCCATATATTTGAATAGAGGTTGCCGCTATTAGGTGGTGCGAGGTTTTTAAATCCGCTTTGAGCGGTTCATAATTTAAAGCCTCCGGCTTTGCCGGAGGATGATTACTGAGCTGTAGCAAGCGGGAGAAATTCTTTTTTTATGTCTATTATTTCGAGCCCCCTTTCTGTTATTTCGAGGAGTATAACGACGAGAAATCTAAGATTTCTCACATTCGTTCGAAATGACACATTATGCAAGTTCGTTTCCATTATGATGCCGACGTGTCAGCATAGCGGAGCTTTTTACGAGTTCATAATTATTGATCTTATCATCTATGTCGCATCACTTTTTGAGCCAATCCAGGCAATATTACACTTGCCTTTCCATGCAAAAAAATGTCGGTAATTTTAGAGGAATATGTGGATTCAGATATGTTGACCTCAATGATGGTGGCCCCTGAGTCCTTAGCAGTATAAGGGATAAGGGATGCAGGCATAATCTCACCAGTTGTTCCAACTAAAAGCATTACATCGGCGTTTTCTGCCTCTTTAAGGGATAATTGGTTGGCCTCCTCTGGAATAGATTCACCAAAGAAGACAAAATCCGGTCTTAAAAGCCCCCCACACTCAGGACATATTGGCGGTAATCTTTTAAGGGATATATCTTCTGACGAAAAACGCCTAAGGCATTCCATGCATTTTAGATTCTTTACTGTTCCATGATACTCGATAACCCTTGTGCTGCCTGCTTCCTGGTGAAGGTTATCAATATTTTGTGTAATTATAGAGTGTACATATCCAGTTTTCTCTAGCTCAGAGATGGCATAATGAGCAGCATTTGGTCTGGCCTCGCTTATAAAGTCAAAGAATATCTCCTTGATCAGCTTCCAGGAGTTTAATGGGTTGCTGCGAAAATGATTTATATCAAGAAAGATTGGATTGTATTTTGCCCACAATCCATCAGGGCCACGAAATGGCGGGATGCCACTTTCAACTGATATGCCAGCCCCTGTAAAGACTACCGTACATTTAGAATCCCTAATCACAGGAGATGCCTCAAGGATATTTTCCTTTACCTTATTATCTAACAGCTTCATTTGAATTGATGTAATATTAACTCTCTATTGATTTTTTTTGATTTGCGTATTTACTATAGCATTTTCTTGGCAGGTATCCAATTAAATATAAGTGTTATCCAAGAGAAATAGTTAACGATTCTGGTGAAAAATTTGATTATGATCAGTTCTATAACGACGCGTTTCTGAGACAATATCTCAAATCAAGAAAGTATTATACTGCAAGGCATAAGCAAAATTGTTTTTTGAAGCAATCATTTTTTATTGGTTCCTTCCCAGACCCGCATTGGTGCAATAAAAGAACATACCTGTTACTGTTCTGATAGGTATGAATCTGGGCTTTTCCATATGTCGTCATTTATAGCCCCCCTCACCTACTAAGCAAATAACAAACCTTTGCCTGCGTTCAAATTAAAAGGGTCGAGTTTTTAGACAGCTTCGTAAAATTTCATTCCCACAATTTATTTGACTTTGGCCGGAGTTGAAGTGTAACATTAGCGTTGAAATGCAAAATAAGTGTATGCGGAGCTTGAGAAATGGGTAGAGAGGAATTAATATACAACTCCTTGGTTGATATAGCGGGTGAAGATTTGGTCTCAAATGAGCCAGAAGATCTTTATATTTATTCCCGCGATGGAGGGACCACAAAACCTCGCAGGGTGGATTATGTTGTATCGCCCAAGACAGTGGAGGAGGTTCAGAAAATTGTTATCCTGGCAAATAAGGAGAACGTTCCTATTACTCCAATGGGAGGGGGGCTCACGCTAAATGGTTTGGTCATACCTGTCCGTGGTGGAATTGTGATAGACATGAAGAGAATGGACAGAATAATTGAAGTAAATGAATCGAGTAGATATGTAATAATTGAGGCAGGTGTTTCTCAGGGCGCCTTAATGTCATACTTAAAGAAAAATTATCCCGACCTTCAGCATTCAATGCCTGAAGCCCCTAGTATAGCTACTGTGGTGGGCAATCTTCTGATTCGTGGACACGGTTCTTTGTCACAATACGGGGATAACTCTAATATGCTTAATGGTATAGAAGTAGTATTGCCCACGGGCGAAATATGCCAGGTAGGTTCCTGCTCCACTTCCCCGCATTGGTTTAGTAAAGGTCCACTTCCTGATTTAGCCGGGCTATTTGTTGGATGGTTTGGCACTACAGGCATTGTTACTAAAGCCTCGCTTAGGCTTTACCCCAGACCGGAAAAAAGGGATATGGTGTTATTCGCCACGCAGAACCCGGACCTGATTCCCGATGTGATATGCAAAATCACACAGACCAGAATGGCAGACAATATTGGTATGATGGAACAGGAAAAGCCAGAATATATGAAAGGGTATCAATTCATTGGGGTGATTATATCCGGAGATTCGGAGGAAGAGATAAACTATAAGAAGAAAGTGCTTGGTAAGATACCCCAGGCGTGTGGGGATAGCGAAAATAAAGTTACTCTCTTAGAAGAGATCCCACCATCATCAAAGGAAAGATTCCTTGAGGAGCCTCCTTTTGCTGCTGTGGCGGCAGATTTCAGAAAGGGTGGCGGGTTTCAATACTGTGGGATCATGATGCCTATTGAAAAAGTCCCTGAGGCTTGGAGAAGAGGCATAGAAATCGCTCATAAGCATGGAATGCTGTTTCAATGTGCAAATCAAGTTATGAGTGCTGGCCATGAAGTTATGTTTGGTTTTAATTATTCCTTCAACCGTGCTGACGAAAAGGATGTTGAAAGAGCAAAAAAGGCAATGGAGGACACAAATAAACTAGGTCTGGAGCTAGGAGGCATACCGTGGAAAGCAGACCTTCAGGCACAAAAACAAATTGTTGAGAAGATGGATCCCAACACATTTGAGTTGATGAAGAAGGTTAAGAAACTTTTGGACCCTAACGGTATTATGAATCCCGGGAACTGGGAGGGTTAGATAGATTTGCATCTTTTGATGCCTTTTCAAACGGCACCTGCTTAGTGTAAACTTACATTGCGAGGAGGCAATATGGATATATATAGTCCTTTAGTTGATATTGTTGGAGAGGATTTTACCTCCAATCACGAGGAGGAATTATATATTTATTCTCGAGATTCCGGGGCACAACAACCGCGCAAAGCGGATTATGTTGTAGCGCCAAAGACAGTGGAAGAAGTGCAACAGATAGTCAAATTGGCGAACAAGGAAAAAATTCCGATCACTCCGATGGGCGGCGGGCTTACATTAAGCGGTTTAGCTGTACCTATTAAAGGTGGGATTGTCTTAGATATGAAAAGAATGGATAGGATTATCGAAGTAAATGAGAAGAGTAGATATGTCATACTGGAAGCAGGTGTTACTCAAGGTGCACTCCAATCTCATCTTGAAAAAAATTATCCACACCTCGAACATTCAATGCCTGACGCTCCTCCCATGGCTACTATTGTTGGAAATGTTGTAATTCAAGGGCATGGTCACCTTAGCGTGGCACAAGGGATCAATTCGCAAATGGTCAATGGGATGGAGGTAGTGTTACCTACCGGCGAAGTTTGCAAACTCGGCTCTTGCTCTATTTCTCCATATTGGTTCACCAGAGACCCACTTCCGGATCTTATGGGTTTATTCCTTGGCTGGCTTGGGACAACTGGTATTATTACCAAGGTCTCCCTCCAGCTTTTTCCAAAACCGAAGTTTAGAGATTTATTGACATTTACCTCTGCTGACCTTGATTTGCTGCCAGATTTTATATTTGACATCACTCAACTTAACCTTATGGACAATCTGTTTATCATATCGCAGGAATGGCCTCCATGGGCACAGGGTATACTTTATGTCCCAATTATTTCCGCCCAAGATGAAGAGGAATTTAAACTGAAGATAGAACTTCACAAAAAGCTTTTACGGAAATATGAAGGAAAGATCACGCTTGTGGAAGGACGACATGCCGAAAGAATGCGAGAAGCCAGATTACCTGTACCTCCAGTTACCTTGGGCGTAATGGCGGCGGATGCAAAACAGGGAGGCGGTTTCGAATATACTGGAGGTATATTGCCGATAGAGAAGGTTCCCGAAGCATCTTCCAAGGCGGTGGAGATCGCCCACAAATATGGGCAGCCTTACCTACTTGGGTATCAACTCCTCACAGGTGGGCATAGCATGATGTGTGGTCTCGCATATTGTTTGAACCGTGCCGATGGAGAGGATATTGAGAAAGTAAGGAAGGCATTAGACGAGTCAAACAAATTGATCCTAGACATAGGGGGTGTTTTATGGAAAGCTGAAGCGCTGGCACAAAGGTTAATGGTGCAGAGGATGGATCCCAACACAGTAAAATTAATGAAAAGGGTAAGGAAGGCATTAGATCCAAATGCTATTATGAACCCTGGGAATTGGAGTGATTAAATGGCGCTTAAAGATTATAAAGATATAATACATAGATGTTTCAGATGCGGCTATTGCAAATTTACCAGTGATTATTCTTACTTGGGTTTTAATTGTCCTGTATATAGCAAATATCGTTTAGAAAGTTATTCCCCTGGTGGAATGATGTGGCTGATATATGCCTCTCTGGTAAAGGGAGAGCTTAAACCCAGCAAACACCTATCCCAGATTCTGTATTCCTGCACTATGTGCCGAAATTGTAGCCAGGAATGCAAATTTAAATTTAATGAAGATATCGTGAATATTTTGAAAGCAGCAAGGGAGGAAATGGTAGATAAACAGCTTGTGCCTCAGATAGTTGGTCAGTTCTTAACAAATGTTTACGACTACGGCAATCCTTATCGGGAGCTGAAGCAGAACAGAGATAATTGGGCTGAGAATACCGAAATAAAGCACTATGAGAAAGGCGATGAATTTCTATATTATGTCGGGTGCGTAGGATCATATGATACAGTCAGCCAGAAAGCTGCCAGGGCATTGGGAAGCGTATTATTGAAATCCGGTCTTCCCTTTGGCTTTTTAGGGAGTAGGGAGGTTTGCGATGGAAATGAAGTAGATATGCTTGGTGAAAAGGGATTGTTCGAGTTCCTAAAGGAGGAAAATACTCAGATATTCAAAGAACTTGGAGTGAAAAAGATTGTCACTCTTTCACCTCATTCGTATAATGCGTTGAAAAATAACTATTCAAATGAATTTGAGGTATTCCATTACACGCAACTCCTTCGAGATTTAGTCAAAAGCGGCAAATTGGATGTCTCCAGAGGATTCAAGGCAAAAGTCACTTATCATGACCCCTGTTTTTTAGGCAGGTATAATAATGAATACGATGCGCCAAGGGAAATTTTGACTGCCATTCCTGGGGTTGAGCTGGTAGAAATGGAGAGAACCAAGGAAAATTCTTTTTGCTGCGGTGGTGGAGGCGGTAACTTTTACACTGATATCCTGGGCAGCGGGAAGGATAGCCCGAGTAGAATCAGGGTCAGGGAAGCTCACGATACTGGCGCAAATATCCTGGCTGTGGCGTGTCCTGTTTGTATGATGATGCTAGAGGATGCCCTCAAGGCAGAAGGGCTGGAAGACGAGTTGGCCATCAAGGATATCTCTGAGGTCATGAACGCAGCATTGTTGTAACCTTTAAGAGGTCTCTTAGCAATGAGCATTTTGGGTTGTCTTCCCCCTTAAAGAGGCTAATTCCTCATCCTTCCAAGTTAACCTTAACCCTGGTTTGACTTTTTACGAAGGCATAACCTTTAAGCTGTTGGACAAAATCTCCCGCAGTAAATCTCCTATTTAAGAAATGGTTGAATAAGTAAACACCAACAGATCCAATCAGTTTAAAAACTTTAATGTAAATATCTATGTATCAATATATTTCTTAATGTCCTTGCGTATTTCCTGTTTGGCTATTTTACCTATTAGAGTCCTTGGTATATCCTTTTTTATTATGATTTCCTTTGGTTGCTTATAGTCAGCTAGACCTTGCTTACAATATTTCTTTATTTCCTCAATATCAAGGTCAACGCCTTCTTCCGGTACTACAAAGGCATACCCTACTTCACCCCAAATCTCGTCAGGAACTTCTATAATAGCAGAGGTATTTATTCCTGGATACGCATTCAAGTAAGATTCTATTTCCAGCGGGTAAACATTATAACCACCACTAATATACATCTCTTTTGAGCGCCCCACATAATGCAGGTAATTATTTTCATCCATATACCCCAAATCTCCGGTTTTCAGCCATCCCTTGTAGAATGCGTCCTTATTATCATCTTTATCCATGTAACTTGATATAACACTGTCTCCTTTGACTAATAACTCGCCGACTTCACCTATCTTGGCCCATGACTCATCATCTTTTAAGATTTTCATCTCAAAACCTTCACCTGGTGCACCCTCTGTGTTAGCTACGACTTCCAACTCATCAGTGGGCTTGGTAAAGGTGAAAAACCCTGCTGTCTCGGTCATCCCCCAACTCGCTACCACGTTTGCATTGGGGAAATTATCCTTTATATTGTGGATTAATTCTGGGGATGAAGGCTCGCCAGATACTACCAATGTTCTTACAGAAGATAAATCATAGGCTCTTACATTACACTTTTTAAATATGAGGCGGTACATTGTTGGGACTCCTCCTGTGAAGCTTATTTTGTATTTACCTATGAAGTCCAACATTTCTTCAGGATTAAAGGTTGGAGTGAGGATACCTGTTGCACCTGCATATAGCTGTACTGTGATCAGGTCATGTGTACCACCTACATGACTGGTAGGCAGATTTACCAAAACGCTATCCTCATAGGTAATTCCCCAGGCCTCCACGGTTGCTTTTGAAATGGCATAGGTATTTTTGTGGCTTATCACAGCCCCTTTTGGTTTACCTGTGGTGCCGCTGGTAAAAATAATAATAAGAGGGTCATCGAGGCAGGGGTGAATGCTTTCAGGGACAGGCTCAGAAGATGATTCCAGAAGGGTTTCATAAGGCTTGGATCCTTCATAATCAAGGGCTCCAAAATATGAATAAACGTGGTCAAAGTGCACTTGCCTAACCAAAGACTCCGCATTAGTCTTTATATTCTCTGGATAGGCAAGGCTTACCAATAGTTTGGGGTTTGTCCTTTCACAAAGTGTCGCCATTTCAGGTGCTGTAAATCTTGGATCTAAAGGGACTACGATTAAACCCATTGTAGCGGCTGCCATATAAATATTCATAAAGGCAGGTGATTGTGGCAAAAGAGTAGCAATCTTATCTCCTGGCTTTAGGCCTAAATCCAAAAATGAATTAGCAACCCTATTGATATCATCATTATACTCTTTATAGGTTGTTTGCTTACCCATAAATATATATGCCAGATGATCGGGCCGCGCCTTTGCATTGTCCTCTACAACCTGCGAAAAATATTTTACCATAATCTAACCTCCTTTTATTTATTGGTTTATTAATGGAAAGTTCATATCATGAGCTTTCCTATTTCCTTAATCTCTGAATATTTTGTCTTTTATCCTTACATCCTTGTTCTTCCATTTTTCTACCTTATCAAACCCTGACCCCTCAGATATCCTATTTTATGCCCAAAAGTCTTTTGGGATTTTCACTTATTAATAACTCTTTAATTCCGTCCTTTAGCGGCAACTCATCCAGCTCCTTCATAATTCTTACCCTAGAGATCAAAGGGTAATCGCTTCCGAATAAGGCTTTGGTGGAAAGGGGACCATTTATCTGGTGAATAACATCTATTGGTATCCTTTTAGGCGCCCAACCTGCTATATTAAAGTATACATTTGGATTCCTGAGAACTACGGCCATGCCTTCATAAAACCATGGATACCCAAAATGGGCCATTATAATTTTCATCCGGGGAAAATCTACTGCCACATCATCTAAGTAGATAGGCATACAATTCTTAATCTTTGTCCCTGCATGGAACTGCGTGCCTGTGTGGAACAGGACAGGGATATCCAAATCCTGGGCGATCTCATATAGAGGATACATGACAGGATCGTTGGGATTTAATTTAATGAGATGCGGTAGGATCTTTAACCCTTTTAAACCGAGTTCATTTATAGCCCTTTTTAGTTCCTCTGCTGCCAGTACCCCCTTATGAGGATCTACACTCGCAAAGCCAATAAATCTATCAGGATATTTTTTTACTGTCTCTGCTACCAAGTCATTTGATACCTTATACTTAAAGGTGGTTTCTGCATCTATTGCCACTATTACAGCTATATCAACCCCTGCATCGTTCATGTCTTTAATTGTGTCTTCAATCTCTGGAAATTTTAGATCCTTAAACATAGCTTGATAACTGCGAGCCATCTCTTCTGGAAAATTTTCTATTGCCTCTTTTGTAAATAACTGTGAATGTGTATCAATAATCATCTTTAATTCTCCTTTTATTTTTATTCTTTTTGATCTAGATGTAATCTCTCTTTTGGGCTGATATCTCTACCACTAGCTGCATTTATTGGGACAGATGATCTAAAAACACTATTAAACATTGAATATGACAAATCTTCGAACCTCCTCATATTAAATACCAATATCGATCTCTCATTTATAAGAGGATATATATAATCTTTCATATTATTAAATATATCAGAGATCAAGCCCTTTATGGTCAGTAGTTATCCCAAGACTGTATATGTAGGTAGAGATTTTTCTTTTTTTTTCTTGAGTGTAAAAAACGGGTCAC